>CAZOIN010000021.1:0-18587 GCA_964579985.1 uncultured Candidatus Saccharibacteria bacterium | reverse complement strand
TCCTCATGAGAACAAGTAAGTTCAGCGAGAATCGCTTTCATTTCCATCTGACAGGGCTCATCACACCCATCCCTTGTTTCTCGCGCGGAGAGTTCAATGTAGCGAAGCAGTTTCTTTTCTTTTTCTTCCATAGGGACCTCTCATTTCTGAAGTTGCATTCGGTCAAAGGTGAGCGTGAGCGCAAACTTCATATACGCCGCTCGGTTGCCAGCAAGTTTTTTAACCCAAGAACCATCACGACCGCGTCGAGAAAGTTCTCGGGCTAAAATGTTTATGCTGTCAATGGTGGCATCGTGCGTCAGTTTCCGTTTCGCGTCAATTTCATAGTACTCACCGCTTTCTTTTGCTTTCTGGCCGTCGGCCTCTATTTGCAAAAAACGAGCAACATCCTCTGTGTACCTTGCACACTGCTCCAGAGTACCCGAAAGAAGCTCACTTAGCTCAGCATCATCACTACAAAGTTGCTCAAGCTGTTCCACAGAAATGGTCGGTTTGAGCAAGTCTTTGTTGTCAACATTGCGTTGTAACTCGTCATATTCTGCCGAAAAATCAAGTTTTCCTTCGTACATATTTCCTCGAGCATTATAACACGGTATAAAAAGATAAGCAAAATCTCCAATTAAATATCCAGCGTTGCCTTGGTGGCGTTAGATTGGATAAAGCTCTTTCGTGACGGGACATCCTCGCCCATCAAAATATCGAATATCTTATCGGCTTCCTGTGCGTCTTCAACTGTCACCTGTTTCAGCATGCGCTTCTCTGGGTCCATGGTCGTTTCCCAAAGCTCCTCGGGGTTCATTTCACCAAGACCTTTGTAGCGTTGGATGGAAACCTTCATCATTTTCTTTCCGCCTGAGGCGGAAGCGTTGAGCGCGGAGCGTTTAGTGTCAGCCTTTGCTGATTCAACCTCTTCTGACTTGGAGGTTTCCGCTTCTTCACTTTCTTCAGCGTTTTCCTCCTCAAGTTGCTTGCTTCCAATGCCCTCCTTCTTCAAGAAAACATTCTTTTCTTCATCAGAATAGAAATAGTGGATTTCTTTGCCGTGTTTTACCTTGTAGAGTGGCGGCTTTGCGATGTAGATAAAGCCCCCGTCGATAAGCTGTCTGAAATAACGAAAGAAAAGCGTCAAAAGAAGCGTCCGGATGTGCGCGCCGTCAACATCCGCATCGGTCGCGATGATAATCTTGTGGTAGCGAAGTTTCGAGACATCAAAACTGTCCGAGATGCCGGTTCCGAGCGCGATTACGAGGGATTTTATCTCGGCGAATCCGAGTATCTTGTCAAGCCGAGCCCGTTCCACATTTAAAATCTTCCCTTTTAGCGGGAGTACCGCCTGCGTCCTGCGGTCACGGCCTTGTTTCCCACTACCTCCGGCGCTGTCGCCTTCGACCAGAAATAGTTCAGCTTCGTCCGCGCTCTTGGTCTCGCAGTCCGCAAGTTTTCCGGGAAGCGTCATGCCTTCAAGCGCGCCTTTTCGAAGCACCGAATCCTTTGCCGCTTTTGCCGCCTTGCGTGCCTTGAGTGCCAGAATCACCTTGTTTACTATCGCCCGCGCGTCATCAGGATTCTCTTCGAGAAACGCGGAAAATGTCTCTCCGAAAATAGTGGACACTGTCGATTGCGCTTCCATACTGCCAAGTTTTGCTTTGGTCTGGCCTTCGAACTGTATCTCACGGAGCTTCACTGAAATCACCGCCGTGAGTCCTTCGAGGACATCGTCACCGGTAAAATTCTCCTCGCTCTCCTTGATGTAGTTATTATTCCGAGCATAGGTGTTGAGTGTCCTTGTCAGTGCCGTCTTGAATCCGGTAAGATGCGTCCCGCCTTCAGAATTATAGATATTGTTCGCGAATGGCATGACGCGTGATGAGATATCATCCACATACTGCAGAGCAAGTTCAACTCCTTCCATACCTTCCGTCTTGCGCTCGACATAAAATATGTTTTTGTGCACCACCTTGAAGTGCTCATTGTAATGCTTCACGAGCGAGAGGAGTCCTCCTTCGAAATAGAAAGTTTGAGATGGTGCCTCTAGCCCCAGCTCGCGGAGGTAGAACACATCGGCAAGATCGATAGTCGGTATGGCCCGAGCGTCAATAATGTTGATACGAAGACCTTTTACCAGATACGCTTGCTGGCGCATGTGAGTCACCACGCGATCGAAATCGAAAGCTATGCCTTCCTTGAAGATTGCGGCGTCCGGTTCGAACATGACAATCGTGCCATGAAGATCCGATTTGCCGATCTTTTTGACTGCCGCCTTGCGTTTACCTTGTTTGTATTCCTGATAAAAAACCCCGCCGTCGCGATGAACTACCACCTCCATGTAAATCGAGAGCGCGTTCACCACTGACGCTCCGACACCATGGAGGCCTCCGGAAACTTTGTAGCCCTCTCCACCAAATTTACCTCCGGCGTGGAGCGTGGTCATGATCGTCTCAAGCGCGGAAACTTTGGTTTGCTTGTGGGTGTCCACAGGAATACCGCGACCGTTATCTACGACGCGTACGCGATTATTCGGGAGAAGCACAATCTCGATATCATTGCAAAAACCACCCATCGCCTCGTCGCGTGAGTTGTCAAAAATTTCGGTGATGAGGTGGTGGAGGCCGTCCGGTCCGGTCGTGCCGATATACATGCCGGGGCGCTTCCTGACCGGCTCAAGTCCCTCAAGAACGGTAATGGACGAGGCATCGTAGTGATGCCCTGAACCGTTTTCCTCTTTCTTTTCCCCGCCGCTACCAGTGGGAGTTGTTTTGGCTTGTTGTTTGCCCTTAGTTTTAGCCATTTCGTGCGAAAAAAATTCTAAATCCTAAACTCTAATTTCTAAACAAATCTCAAGCCGCAAATCCCAAAAATATAAACAAAATAAGCCACACTTTGGCGCTTTTCTAACTCTCATATTCTACCAAATTCCACCCACTTTTGGAAGCTATTTTGGGAGTTGAAGTGGGGATAAAGAACAGCTCGAGAAATCGCAAATTGGATGGCAAATTCGCTGGTAAACGGACGCCCGATGGAAATCGCCCGCCCTGCGTAGTACGAACGGTTTTTGTTTTACCCAACAGCTATAAGCTATCAGCTAAAAGCTTGTCTGACTTCACCTCACCACAATCGCTCGCACCGAGAAGACCTCTCGGTTCATTTTTTTGTCTACAGAGCGACGGAACAGGAAGACAAGCACTGGTCCATTTGGGTTGGTGTTTACTTTTTATAAATTTTTAACTAAACTATAAAAACATGAGAAAGACCCCTTACATTGCAAGTCGCGACGAAGAAAAGAAACTCCTAAAGAGTTTAGAAAAAAGAAGTGACAGCGAAAGCAATAGAATAAGACGCTACCTGGCTATGCCAGATCTATCGCGCACAGCGGGCAGTCCTATTGCCGAAATTGTCGAGCGAATACTTGCTTTGCCGGATTTCAAAGACCTTGATGTTATTGAAGTCCCGGAAATAGTGCCCGCGGACATAAGTTTTGACTTGTTTGACTTCCCTTCCGACCATCCCGCGCGCTCAAAATCCGACACATACTATGTTGACGACACACATATTCTCCGTACCCACACAACGGTGATGTGGTTCTACTACCTACAAGAACCTGATGTAAAGCGTAGAATGGCGGCCGGTGAACCTGTTGGCTGTTTTTCTTATGGCAAAGTCTACCGCAAAGATGAAATTGACAAGAACCACATGAATGTCTTTCATCAAATTGATGGTTGGTATTTAGCGCCAAAAGATAAGAAAATAATCGGCACGGAAGAGCTCCGTAACGCCTTGCGCGGTATCGCGCGAGCGGTCTTCGGCCCTGATGCCAATCTGAAAATCTTTCCAGATACCTTCCCCTATACCGAACCGTCACTTCAAATGGAAGTTGAGAAAAACGGCACATGGCTGGAAGTGCTTGGCAGTGGTGTCGTAAAGGCAAGTGTCTTAGAGAAATTCGGTGTTGACTCATCAAAATGGAACGGGTGGGCCTTTGGACCAGGAATCGAACGTTTAGCGATGGTTTCCATGGACCTGCCGGATATTCGCTTACTCTGGTCCGAAGACTCAAGAATAAAAAAACAGTTAACGCTAGGGAGTACATTCGTTGAAGTCAGTAAATATCCGCCAATTGTCCGTGATATTTCCTTCATTGTTCGTAAAACCTTCATCCCCAATGACTATTTTGATTTGGTGCGGGACACTGGCAAAGACTTAGTCGAAGAAGTGGTATTGCTCGATAAATATGAAAATGCCGATAAGTTTGGAAAAGATGGCATAAGTTACGCGTACCGAATTACTTACCGCTCTCTCGATAGAACGTTAACGACACCAGAAGTAGACGCTGTTCACAAAAAACTAGAGACGGTGACGGCAAAAGTTTTTGCGGCTAAAATACGATAGCTTTTCTGGAGTGTCTTGTAGAAAACTGGAGTGTCTTTATAACATCACTCGAACTTACTTCACCCCCACACCAAGATTTGGTGTGGGGGTTTATCAAAAATTTGTGAGATTTGCACGCTCCACGCGTCCCACCAAAAAGTTGGTTTTTTGTCTGAAACTCGGATTCTGGAGTGTCTTTACGACTTCGCTCGAACTTACTTTATCAAAGATTCGTGAGATTCGCACGCTCCGCGTGCGTGGTAACTCTGAACTAAATCGTACGCTCCGATTCCGTGCCAACTTCAATCATTCCGCTCAAGGCCTCGCAAAGCCTCGGCGTTCCCACACCAGAAAATCTTTCTTTGCTTGATTTGTTTTGCGCGCGGAATCTTTTTTGAATGGAATGGGCGACGGGGCGGGCGGTGTCATTGTATCATTTCGGTGAGTAAAAAATCGCACTGACTTAGTGTAAATCAGTGCGACCGTACCTTGACAGTTTTAATTTTGGTTATTCCATCTCCACTGACCAGCGGGGATAACCATTGTTGCTTCAAGTTGGCCAGCTTTGCATTTAACAACTAGTGAACCACCTTCCTCGTTTAGCCAAAGCTCCTCTTCTCCAATTTGACCGGGACTGACTCCCATTTGAGTTAGCGTTCCTGCAAGCCGTTTTGCTATTTCTGTCCACGCCGCGACTACTTCTGGTGTAAGTACCACTCTGCTCATGTCAATTTGTTTTTCTTTCATCGTCTCTTCCCCCCTTGTATTTGTGTTTTGTGCTAAATAAGATGAAATCTATTGTGGAATCTAGCATATTTATTTCCTATTTTCAATTTGATTTTTGTGCTAGAGTTTACTCAATATCGCAACACATTTATATGTCCGAAGATTTTGAAAAACTTGAGCCCGTATTGCCAGGACAGGCAAATCAGGAAAAGGAACAGATGCAACCAAAGGCTGAATCCGGTGAGGTTTCTAGTCATGCAGAAGCAGGAAGACTTACTGAGAAAGAAACCGGAGATCCCAAGGGGGAAATTCTTTCCGTAATAAATCAAATTTCATACCACCCAACTGAAGTTTTACAAGATTTACAAAATAAGGATGTTTCGTGGAAAGATGAGCAAAAATTCAACCGATACTTATTGGAAGTGTTTTTTGGTAAAATTCAAGTTTTTAAAACTAAGGAATTTTTTGAATATGTGAAAGATAATAGAGATGAATTTCGCGGACTTGGAGTTCTGCCCGAGGGTAAGACCCCAAATAAGTTTTATTGGTTGATTGAAAGTGCGGCAGGATCAAAAAATAGCGTTGCCGAAGTGATTTCAGTCTTGAAAGACACATTTTCATTAACTGACGATCAAACAAAGGAAATAGTCGACGGTGCATATGCAAGAAATTGTGACTCTTATTTCGTATATGACTCTGATAGTGTTTTGGATGCTCTTAAAAAAGAGTTTCCTCTTGATAATGAAGAAGATCGTACAACTATAGCTAAAAGATACTTGTTAGATAAATTAGCTTTGTCTATTGAGGGCTACAATGCAGAGAAAATAAATCGAGAACACGCCTTTCCACATTATCATGATGCAATTCAAAAGAAATTACATGTTGCATCTGATTTACTGAATGACCAAGAAGTCATTGCAGAAGGGAAGAAACTTTTAAAAACCATGCTTTTGCATGGTGGGAGTAGGGGGGCCGGAGCTCATCTCGAAGAGATCCCAAAAATTATTCAATTATATGAATGTGCACCTTCATTTTTTGAAGGTAATTTTGACGTTGAAATTGAGGGGTTATGGAACGGGGCTTTCCGTTCCGGAGTTTTTAGTCGTGTTGAAGGAGATTATAATCATTATGATCGAAAAACATTAGAACTTCTAAGGATCTTTGGATATGGCACAGAGAAGACGAGGACTTTATTTAAACGCGCTCTAATAACAGGCTTATCCGGTGGCTATGTCACAGAAGGTCTTATTGGGAAATGTGTTCAAGACACTGAATACAGCAATTTGCTTTCCGATGAAGAAATAGTACAGGCGGCACGTATCGGCAGAAAAAGCGCCTTAGAGAATTATTTCGGTTCCTACATGAATGTCGGCTTCAAAAGGATATCCGAAATATTTAATTTTTCCAAGGACTGGACATCGAATCCTGAAGAAGTTGCAATGGTTAAAACGGCAACTTTGAAGCTAATAGCAAAATCAGAGAGATTCACTCTTCTTGAAAATATAAAAAAAATACAAGACATGGATAGTAAAGCTATTCTGATTAGTGATGAGGAGATACGTTCTGCAGTCGAAAATCATTTTTTTGACGGTAATAAACCTGCGTTTTATGCGGGGAGCAATGCATGGTTACAGGCGAGGAATATTTTTGAAACGTGGGGGCTGTCGTTAGATAGGCTAGAAGAGAGCGCAAAAGCCGTCATTGTAGATAATTTATCAAAAATATCTTCTATTACAGGGGGAAATTATTCTGGTGAAGAATCTAAGCTGTTTTGGGAGAAGGATTGCATAGCAGTTTTTCCAGAAGTCCTAGATTCCTCTGAAGTTCGTGATTTGGTCACAAACAAGATATTGACGTGGGGGTATAAAAGCGAGCCATACGGTTATTATCCATTGCCGGAGACAATAGCGAATATCAGTAGGGTAGTTACACTTTACAAACTAGCTCCGGAGCTCCTTGAACAATGGAAAATCAACCTTGCCGCTAAGGTATTGGTTGGTGTTTACGATCATGAAAAATTTAAAGAGTTTCAAAATATGCTACTATATTTGAAACTCTCACCAGACGGTTTGAAAATATTGGCTACAAACTCTTTTTTGGCTGCTGTTTCAAGCGGTGATCCTGATAGAGCTTATTTTTTACAAAAAGAATTTCCGGTCCAACTTAAAGACACCAATGAGGAAAAATTACAAAAAGCAGGTGAAGCGGGATTACTGATTGCGCTTGAGCAGGGAAACCTCTCGCATGTCATCAAAATTCAAGAGACATGTCATTTATCTCCAGATTTCTTTGCGCAAAGCGAACAATCGGAAGTAAGTCAGAAAATTAGTCAACTTTTGGCTGATCAGTTTTTGTGCCGTGCAGAGTTCAATGGTTTGCAAGAAAAACTTGATTTATTCGGATTATCGTGGGAAGAGGCATACCCGATTATGGATACCCATGGAAGTAAAAGCGAGCAGTTGGGAAGCAATCTTATTAAATTCATCGAATATCTAGGGGACGAAAATATTAAAGCTACATTTCCACAAACTTTTGATCGTGTGAGAAAAAATGTTTTTGCGCAACTTTCCCAATACGATATCGCGGAAGCGTTTGTGCGTCAGCTTCACCATTATGACCATTTAGGTCATAATGTAGCCTTAGAATTATTTAAGGGAAGACAATTTTCCGCAGTCCTTGAAAATATCGAAAAGTTTAATGTTAAATGTGATAAAAATTTTGCCCTAGAAATAATTAACTTTGGTTATACAGGGGGTCTTGCTGAAAATTTATTCAAATTTTCAAATCTTGACATAGATATAGCCGACAAACTCATTGCAGATGGAAATTTTGTCGCAGTAATAAATAATCAAAATGTTTTTGTAGAAATAAAGGAAGCAGATAAGCTAAAATTTTTACGATCATATCTACATGATACCAGTAATCAGTCAATGGGTTATGACCAAGATGAAAATTATGACGATCAACCTGCGACACGAGACAATCAAGACTTTCAAATTGATCTCTTTCAACATTTCTTCGCTGAGATTCTTAAAAATAGAGTGGAATGTAAAAAATTGCTCGACGATCCCGCTGTTTCTTTCACAAACAGAATCTGGTTTTCTGAACAATTTAGTCCTCCTCTCGATCCAATTTTAAGCGACTGCGCCGATATTTTTACGCTCGATCTTCTTACTGAAGAACAATATCTTGCGCTTAGGGCACTCTCGGAAGGAACAATCGTGTCTGAACTTAGACAGCTTGGCATCACCAAGACAGGTCATGAAGGTATACATCAGTTGCGAGAGAAGATGGCCGAATTCAGACAAAACCTCACCGCTAATGTTTTTAACCCTGAGATGATAGAAAACCCAATCGTCTCGGGAATGTTCAAATCTGTTGTTCGTTTTGAGGATAGTCACTGGGGCGAGCATAGTACGAGGGAATTTAAGCAGACGGTCGACACATATAATAAGGTGAAAGACAAGGTAGAGCCTTTGCCAGAATATATGACTCCAAGTGAAGTCATGAGGATCAATACAATCGACAAAAAAGCCACGTTGGAATGGAGCGAGCAATTCCTTTCGAGGTATAATCAACTCATTGACTCGATCGAATCAGCCTCACAACTAATCGGCAAGGAGAAAAAGCCACTTACACATATCGCCAAAGAAGCGCAGACAGAGGTTGATAAAATAATCACAGGTCTTGAGGCAAAGCTCGCGCAGATACCAAATGAAAAAGCGAAGATCGACATCCAACAGAGAATTAACAGCATCAAAGCAATTCAAATACGGAATGTTAAAGAATTTCAACACAACTTCAGAGCGCTCTCTCAGTTTAAAGAGTTGCATCCTCTGCTCCGTAAAGTTACCTTTGCCGTTAGCCTTCTAAAAAACAAACAACAGAAAGAGCGCATTCAAAATGAACTGCTGAAGTCTCGAGAAACATCCAGTGGCAAGCAGGAGATTAAGATAAATGAAGCAACTACTCTTCTTGATTTCGTTGATCACATAACTAATAAAGAGACGATGCTTGAATATTTTACCGATAAGAAAGCAAAGGACGCTTTTCTCGAGATAAACGGTGTAAAAGCCATTCAGGAGGAATTGGCGAGAGTACAAAATCAGGATATAGCGGGTACGATGCCGATGCAATTTGTACCGGTGCGAAATTTGCTCACTGAATTTTCGGGACATATTGCTGACGCCTGTTGGGCATCGAAATACAGGAGCATCTTGGAAAGTTTCCCCAATTTCACTTCTGTTATATTTGTCAAAGATCCGAAAGGTAAATACGAGAGTTTGGTCGGAGCATGTTTTCTGATAGAAACAGAAAGCAAAGACGGAGAGCCACTTCTTGTTGTTCGGGGACTTAACCCACAAGAGAATACGATTAATCGACTTTCAGTTGAGGATTTTTTCAACAAGTTTGCGAACTACGTTAAAAATATTGCAACAAAGGATGGCAGGAAAGTCGCCTTAGTAGTTGATAATCATTCCGGAGGATCTGGCACAAATAGGCCGCTTCTCTTTGAATATATGAAACACCTTACTACCCCTCTCCCCCTTGCATCAAATGATGATACAAATTTTAATGGCTACAATATAACGAGAGACTGCGTCGAGATCACTTAAACTAAACCAGGACTTCAAAAAAATCAAAAACCCGCTCTGTATTCCCCACATACCATCCTGCGGAAGGAAGAGAATTTTCCTTGTAAATTAGATGGATGAGATTTTCCACTCGCTTGGATCAATTTTTTTAACAGACGAGAGTGGTTTATCCTCCAAAATACTCCGTATCATTACATATTTAAAGAGCTTCCTATGATTTTCTGCATTACCTTTCTGTGCAAATCTAATTGATTCGTTATTTAGCATCTCATTGAACCCCTTCAAGGACGATTCAAAAAGCGCTTGTCTATCGCCCACTACGACACCCAATGCTTCTGCTCTACGGAGCATAGTCGCTATGGTAAAACCCACATCACGCATGTCTTTAATGTACCCAATTCTTACACCATGAGCAATTACTTTTGAGTCTTGCTCTTTTCGTACTTTTTTATTATCCATAATTGTGCCGATATCTGCAATTTCTGCTGCCATGGTAACGTTGCTCGCATGAAGATGCCAATCAGAGTAACCAAGATTATTGAGTACAGCCAAGTTTTGAGCCATTCTCTCAATAAATGTCTTAAAGAAAATATTATGAGTGGCCCGATCTTCTAGACTTATCTGAGGTAGATCAAGCTTTTTATCAGCAGTTTCTTTATTGAAGGTATCAAAAGCATTTTTCAAGAATTTCATGGAAAACTCATCGCTGTGTTCTGTGAATTCTGCGACACGAGTATTCGTCTTTAAAAATCTGAGTCCCACAGTTGGAACTAAGTCTCTCGAACGAGGAATTATTCCTTGATCTCGTAGCTTTTGAACGGGCATTTTCCTTCCTTTATAATAAACATTATTCAGTTTTCCCCACGCACCGTACAGCTCCGTTCTCAAACCATGACCCATGAGATATTTTGTATGATCAATGATATTGCCATTTTTATTTGAAAATTCCTCTTTATCTGCCAAGCCATATGCTCCTGCGGCCTCATATTCATTGACACGATTCCAGTCATCATATTCTTCAAAAGTATGTTCGCCTTTAACGGTCGGCTTAAGGTACCCGCAACCTTTGACATTTGCTTCATAAAAATATTCCGCACCATGTTCGGTTTCAAGAGATGCAGTTACGCCCTTTCTGGTGATTGAACGCCAGTGCGGAGCTGTAATATCTAGAGACACATCTCCACCCGAAGGGTTGACAAAAATCATCGACCTTTCCAAATCAATATTTGTCTTGAGTTCCGGACAGATAGATTCCACCTTCCAGTCTAAGCCCGGCTCCAAAACTGAGAACTGCTCTGGTGCAGGTTCAAGACCTTCAATGTCACGACCTTTTACATCTAAACTTTCCAGTTTTGGAATAGACTCACGCATATGTAAATATTATCATAAAACAATATTTGCTAAATTACTATAGCCAAAAAATCAATTACCCCGCGGCAAGCCGACGGGGTATGACCGGAGGCCTGGCCTAAGCGAGTAAACGGAGTTGAGCGGGGGCATCACTCGTCTTTCCCTGCCCCGCAACGTAACGTTCGACCGTATGCCAGTTTCCCCGCTCGCTGACGGTGGCGAGGTAAAAACCGTCACTCCAGAACTCCCCACCCCAGAGGTCTTTTTTGAGTGCAGGAAATCGGAGGAACAGTTGCCTTGCCGTAATACTCTTGAATATGCGTACCACGTCAGAACCACTGTGTTTTGGGGGAAATGACACGAGCAGATGGATGTGGTCGCCGTCATAACCGATTTTCTCGAATTCGATATCATAGCGATGGTTCCAATCGCGAGCGGGATGTCATCCGTAAGCAGCGCTTTGCGGTATTTGACGGGAAAGACGATGTGGTAGTGGGTATCGTAAGCATTGTGGTGAGTTTTGACGACGGCCATGCCTCTATCTTACTTTGGAAACCGAGGGTTTCCAAACCTTCCTGCATGGTACCCGCGGCAGAGCCGCGGGGAAATCCGCTTCGCGTATTGTACTCGGGGTAATTAAATAGTATTCAAAAAGTATCTAGAGAAAGTAAATGAAATTGGTTCATTCGGTTTTCTTTGGGGAGCCCCGCCGTTTCCCTTGGGCCTTCGTACTGAAGCTTTACACATTTCGTATTTTGAAGACAAAACGCTCAAGGTCTTGCTAAGCTCCCCGCCTGCGCCAAAGCGGCTTCGGCGGGCAGGCAAGTATTCGCTTCTCACCCCTCACGGCGGATGCCGAGGGTGCATCTCCCTTGGCATGGTGCGCACACTAGCAAGAGTAATGCACGAGACCGTTTCTTCTTTTCTTGGTTTTTGTTTCTCTCGTCTTCAAGAGAAACCCGCCTCTCACCCCGTCGCTCATTCCATTCAAAAAAGATTCCGCGCGCAAAACAAATCAAGCAAAGAAAGATTTTCTGGTGTGGGAACGCCGAGGCTTTGCAAGGCCTTGGGCGGAGTTCGTTGAGTTACCGCAGTATCGGGAGCGTACGATTTAGTTCAGAGTTACCACGCACGCGCGGAGCGCGTGGTGATATGAAATGTAATCGTACGCTCCACGACGAACTCCGTCACGGCTCAGCATCCGCTCCAGAACACGCCAGAGGGCGTGTTCCTCCGCTTCTGCTGTTCCGTGTCCGCCCTCGTCTCGCCACCGTATTCATTCTAGGTTTTTGGGCGCGACTTCCTTTTTGCTTTGGTATGTCGGTGTCGGTCTCGGGCGGGTTTATCCACATAGGTTAAGCCTAAGTCATGACAATCTCTGGTTATTTATGCTATAATTTACATAAAATTATTAACTTAAAATACATGGAACCAGAAAAAATAAATATTAGCCCCAATTTTTCACAGTCAAATATCCCCCCACAATCCATACAAACACCTCCGCCACCATCTCAATTTAATTCGGTTCCACCAAGTCACAATAATCACAAATTAGTCATTGTAGTTGTGGCAGTTTTCATTTTTATATTATTAAGTGGTGTTGGTTATTCATATTATGAAAAAATAGGTCCGTTTTCACCAGCATCTTATTCAGAAGCTAATTTCTTTTCTGAAATTTCCAAAAAAATAACTGAAATCAAATCCTCAACCTATTCTTTTTCCGGTAGTTTAAATGTTGTACCTAGAGATAAAGACGCTGTTCCTTTCACTCTAAAAGTTTCAAATGAGGCAGAGTTAAAAAAACAATATTTCTACGACTCTCAAAGAGCCAATGACGCAAGCTCAATACTTTCTGCATTGAGATCAAATGCTGTTAGCTATAACTACACAACAAAAACAACTGTTACAAAACCTTATCCTCAAAATATTAAAAATATATTCAGTGGAAATTCAAGTTATTATCAGAGTAAATCAGTAGTTGATCCAGAGACAAATAATGAATATGAATACAAAGTTACTGAAAATGGCAAAAACTTTGAACTTACTGTAAATTTTGATACAGACGGAGCTATACAGTCTATAAAAAAATATGGGTATGTTGCAACAACCACTTTAGTATCAGGACATAAAGTCACATTTACCAAAGACAGTTCGTCATATATTTACTTTTCTACTGAGCCACCAAAACCTTTCTTGGTGCAACTTGGTGAATATCTAAAAGCTCTCCCAGCCGATGTAAATGCAAGTATGTCTTTCGGCGCGTCTACAGATTTAAAAGATTCTGGTCCTGCGGATTGGAAGTTTAACTTTGATGCTACAGGAGATTTTGGTGACTTGACTTATAAAGTAAATGCAGAGGCTTTGAAAAAAGACGCGGACTATTACTTCAAGATAAATAATATCCCTAGTCTTTTTGGTGACCTAAGTAATGTAAAAGGTAAGTGGATAAAAATTCCTGGAGATGAAGCAACGTCTACACCGAACTCTCCATACAGCTACTCAGTGCTGTCATACCTTAAAACTTCTATAGCAACGACTGAGAAAAGTTATAAAGAAAATCGTGCAAAGTCATTTAAACTCCTAAAGAAAGCCATAGAAGTTGCAGATGAGGTAAAACTAATTTCATTTAGAAGTAACCCAAGATCAGAGAAAGTAGATGGTAGACAGCTTATTAAATATGAAATTACAGTAAACAGAGACGCTCTTGTGCCTTACTACAAAAGGTTAGAAGAGGAGATAAACAAAAATTCTGACTTTAAGGATTATAAAAGTTATGTTGACCAAGGACTTATAGACTATCTCCAAAGTGATGAATTTAAAGAGGTATTTGATTATGTAGATAATAATAATCAGTTCGTTATTTGGACGGACGAATCAGGTCTCCCGGCAATGGTTCAGGATACTTTTAGAGTAGTTCCTCCCGATACAGCGACTCAGCTCGCTGATAAACAGGTAAATCTTGTTTTCAAATTGTCTATTAACGATATAAATAAAAAAGTAAATATAGAAGCTCCAAAGGATTTTACCCTAATAGATAAATTTATTTCTGATTTTGAGAAAAATACAGGCAGTGCAAGCATAAAAGGCAAAGACGCATCTATGAAAGCTAACTTGAGTAATATAAGAGCAAGTGCAGAGCTATTTTACGATATAAACTCAAGCTATGGAAAAACTTTAACATTAGGAGTGTGCAAAAAGACGACGGGTACCTTGTTTGCTGATACAAATATTGCTAAAGCATTAGATTCTGCAACAGAAAATAATATAATTTCTGCCACATGTGTGGCAAATGGTACTAGTGGAAAAGCTACTTCGTACGCTATCTCTGTGCCACTTCCAAGCGATAAAACTTATAGCTGGTGTATAGATAGTCAGGGCGCTTCAAAACAGATTATTGGTGCAATAAAGAGTGATGTATGTAGATAGTTTTATATTTGTTATAGAGATGTAATAAATAAATCCTTTGAGACGCTAGGATTACTTGCGATTGTAGCTGTTGTTGTGATGGTTGCAGGTAAATATTTCGATAAATCTCAAGCAGATGTTACTATGCCACCTATACCGAATCCAGCTTTTAAGACTATTAGACAAATAACAGTTACTATTCTTATTGTTTCTGCATCAGTTCTCGCTATTTTGGGTGTACTAGCAATTTGGGATGTTATTACTGATAAAGATGTTCTCTATAAATCATTAAGTTCTGTAGCGGATGCTGAGCCGTGACGGAGTTCGTCGTGGAGCGTACGATTACATTTCATATCACCACACGCTCCGCGCGTGCGATTAGCCATCATCACGAATTTTTGATAAAGTAAGTTCGAGCGAAGTCGTAAAGACACTCCAGAATCCGAGTTTCAAACAAAAGACCAACTTTTTGGTGGGACGCGCTTTGGGGTCTTCTGTATCTTTTTCTACAAAACTGGAGCCGCCTCCCAGGCTCGAACTGGGGACATCCACTTTATCCACAAAAATTTGCGTCGTAAGCCCTTTACAGGACTGCGTTTTCTGCGAGCAGAATACTACTCAAGAAAATGGGAGCCGGTGGTCAGGCTCGAACTGACGACATCCACTTTACAAAAGTGGCGCTCTACCAACTGAGCTACACCGGCATGCGTACGGGACGCGCAAAAGTGTTGTTGCCAACTGCGTGCCCCGTAGTGAAGCGAGTCTGCGAGCTTCTACTACTGGGGAGCTAAGGCGGCAACTCTGGTAAAGAGTATCGAAGGTGCATCGGCCTGTCAAAATCAATTTGAATCAGATCGGTCGGTATTTCCCTTTGTCTTTTCGAGAACTGTTTTCAGATGCGCGGAAACCTCGCCTCCGCGCCGCATATGATGACGACGCGTTCGGAGATACCAGTTGAGGTGTGTTGCGATTGAATGCACGACAACATAGAACATCGCTTCAATCTTGTGAATGACCGCGCTGATCCAGAGTAGAAAGACACGAAGGGAGGCGAAGGCGAGCTTGCGGAAACGCGCACGGTAATATACCCAAGTTTCCGTGAGGATTGGGTCTCCCACGCGCCGAAGCACCGTAAGAGGCGTTCGAGCACCGCGGCCAACCTCGAGCGTCTTGCACCAGAAGAGCACCACGAGCCCAAAAAGAGAAACTCCGAATACGGCCATGGACAACATACTAAGAACGATTACCTGACGCGAATCGCGCAAAGCGAGTTACTTCGATCTTTTCGCCAAACTTCTGTACAGCGTTTTCAATCAGAGAAAGGATCGTCTGGTCCGGGTTCTTGATGAACGGCTGCTCAAGCAGAATCTTTTCGGCGAAAAAGGAATTGAGCTTTCCCTCGAGGATCTTTTCCTGCATCGCTTTAGGTTTCCCCTCTACTTCCTTCTGAAGCACTTCCTTGGCGCGAGTAAGTGCCTCCTCGCTTATATCTTCACGTCGAACATATTCCGGCCGGGAAGCCGCAATGTGCATGGCGATATCATAAGCAAGCGTTCTGAATGCTTCGTTTCCCGAGACGAAATCGGTTTCTGAAGAAAGCTCAACAAGCACCCCCACGGTACCACCGTGATGGATGTAGGACGCAATGGTGCCCGCCCCGAGCGTTCGGTCGGCTTTCTTTGCAGCCGCATCAGCCCCCTTCCTCTGCAAGATCACTTTTGCCTTTTCGATGTCGCCTTTTGCTTCTTCGAGCGCCTTTCGGCAGAGCATGACGGAGACGCCGGTTTGATCACGAAGTTGCTTGATAAGTTCGGTTGAGATTTCCATGTTGAAAAGTATAACTCATTACTGAATAATTTATAACTGAATAACGTAACGTGAAGGTCATTCAGTTATTCAGTAATGCGTTATGAGTTATTTGTAGGGGCTTTGCCGCTTTCATACGCGGCGATGATTCGGTCTACGAAAAAGGCAATGCTTTGGCGGGACGCATCGTTGCCCGGGATCACGTAATCCAATTTAGAGAGGTCACAATCAGAGCTCGCAAGCGCGATCACCGGAATACCTTCTTTTCGAGCTTCGGTCACCGCGAGATGTTCTTTGCCCGGATCAATGACGAACATCGCGCCCGGCATGGCCTTTAGGGACACGAGGCCTCCGAACCTTTCTTCGAGTTTGGCAACTTCGCGGTCAATGAGCAGACGCTCTTTCTTTGTGTATTTGGCAAGCTCTCCTTTCTCTCGCTTCTGCGTAAGATCGAGCATCTTGTCGATACGCGCACGAATGTTGGCGAAATTGGTGAGTGTGCCGCCGATCCAGCGGCCGAACACCACCGGCATAGCAAGTCTTTGCGCGCCATTCTTTACCGTCTCGCGAGCTTCATTCTTGCCTCCGACGAACAAAAGTACCTTTCCCGATCGGGCAAGACTTTTAACGAATTCCTCCGCCTTTTCGAGGGCGGGTTTGGTCTTTTCAAGGTCAAAGATTTCTACACCGTTTTTGGCACCGAAAATAAAAGGTGCTGCTGTCGGGTGCCGCTTCGATCGCCGGTAACCGAAATGAGCGCCCACGGCAAAAAGGGCGTCAATAATAGGGTCGTTTACGGTTGATGTTTTATCGGTCATGAGTTGAGAGCTTAACAAATAAGTTATGAAGAAGCAACCACCTGTGCAAACTGCACAAAACACAGACTGCCAAGTATCCAAACAAAGCTACAAACTACTCAAAACACAAATTCATCTCTCTGTTTGGCTTTTTGTGTACTGTGTTTTGAAGTGTTTGTCTGGTATTTGGATACTGTGTTTTGTGACTTTTATCCAGCTTTTTCCTGACTGGCTTGTTCAAGCGCTTCCAAAATCGGGTCGAGATTCCCCTCAAATATCGTCGGTAAGTTGTGCCACGACTCTTTGATGCGGTGGTCGGTTATCCGATCCTGCAAAATATTATAGGTGCGGATCTTTTCGGATCGATCTGCCGTCCCGATCTGCTCCTTACGGGCTCCGGCATATTGTTTCGCCGCTTCTTCTTCTTTCTTTTGTTCAAGTTTGGAGAGGAGAATGCTCATGGCCTTCTCACGGTTTCGGCCTTGACTCCTCTCTGAAGTACAGCGGACGACAATGCCGGTCGGCTTGTGCGTGAGGCGCACGGCGGTCTCGACTTTGTTGACATTTTGTCCACCCTTGCCTCCCGCGCGGGAAAATTCGATCTCGATATCCGCCGGCGGAACTTCAAAATCCGTCTTCTTGCGTATGGGGAGGATGGCCACCGATGCGGTCGAGGTATGTACGCGTCCTGATTTTTCGGTATCGGGCACGCGCTGAATGCGATGCACGCCGGTTTCAAACCGGAGCGCTCTGTATGCCCCCTTTCCACCTATCTCGAATGACGCTTCTTTGTATCCGCCGATGGAAGTAGCGGATTCATCTATGGGAATAAACGACCAGCCCTGTCTTTGGGCATAGGCCTTGTACATATCGGCAAGCTTGCGGGCAAAGAGCGCCGCTTCATGGCCTCCGACTCCGGCCCGCACTTCGAGTACGAGTTCGCTGGGAAATGTCTCTTCTTCCTCGGCTTCCTTGAGAAGTCTCTCCATTTGATCTTTGAGCGTATTCTTTTGCACCGCAAGATCGGCAAGCTCTTTTTTCGCGAGTTCGCCCATGGATGGGTCGGTTTTGAGCATAACCCCTATTTCCTCCTCTTCTTTGAGTAGCCGCTCAAAACTTTCAGCGAGATAGGCAGTCTTGTGGTTAACCTTGTACTTATCTATGTTCATATAGTAGTGAGAGTTTCTGCTGTATCTACATCCTTGCGGCACATATAGACTCTTGACACGGAACCGACACCGAACAGAACGCGGAACCGAAACGGAAAAGTTCAGCGTCTTTTCCGTGTTCTTGTTCCGAGTCGGTTCCGTGTTACAGCTTCTTAGTCGCCTTCTTCGCGGTACTCTTTGCCTGCTTTGCCTTGAAACGGTCGATGCGTCCGGCGGTATCAACGATCTTATCTGCACCGGTATAGAATGGGTGACAATTGCTGCAGATTTCAATATTGAGTTCTGACTGTGTGGACCCCACGGCAAAAATCGCTCCGCACGCGCAGGTCGCCTTGGCTTCGGTATAGAATTGTGGGTGAATGCCTTTTTTCATA
>CAZOIN010000020.1:0-1949 GCA_964579985.1 uncultured Candidatus Saccharibacteria bacterium | reverse complement strand
AGCCTTCGTTGTCGGCATACAAATCCGGATAGTCGCTCATCAGAAAAACGCGGATTTGCGCGTTAAGTGTTTTTACTTTGTTCAATAATTCAATTCCGTTTCCGTTGGGCATGCTGATATCGGTAATCACGACATCAAAATTCTGGCGTTTCAACTTCGAAAAAGCGTCGCGCCCGTTGTCGGCCTCATCAACATCAAAACCGTGTTGGAGCAATGACTCAACCAGT
Source organism: uncultured Candidatus Saccharibacteria bacterium (assembly GCA_964579985.1). Classification (GTDB taxonomy): domain Bacteria; phylum Patescibacteriota; class Minisyncoccia; order Phycocordibacterales; family UBA10002; genus UBA10002. Next base: position 1,722 of record CAZOIN010000020.1, on the reverse strand, counting down.
GGAAGCCTGTCTTCTTGGTGATCATCTACGACGAGAACCAAAACCTTACCGTTCATAACTACCCCCGAAAAAAGTATCAACTATAATTTCGGAAGCATGTGATGGTTACTTTAGGACCTCGTTACTTTGGCAGCGAAATTAACGCGTTATTTTTTTTGCGGCTATGATTATAAAGTGGAATCAATACCTTAAAGGATTGTGAAGATTGTGGTGTCATAAAATATTCAAGATTCCTCGCTAGTATAGAGTCAGCTGTGGTTGCCAGAGAAGTTCGGTAGGGTGCCTCCTTCCAAATTATCGCAATCACAAACTAAATAACCGAGGCGTTGCCTCCGGTACTTGATATCTTCTACAGGAAGGGGCGATAGGCGCCGCTTCCTGTTGCCAGAACGAGTGAAACCGGAGGCGCCGCGGTTTGATTAATAAGGAAACCGGCGCGTTATGAAAAACCCAACTCAACAGCTAAGAGACGTAATGGACATCCGTGAAATCGAATGGCTTTCGAGTCCTCGGTGGATTTCTCCGAAGAAAGCAATTCCCGATTCCCCAAGGGTACTCTTGGTTGATAAAGATGAGCGATTCGTCAAAAAAATGGTGGATATTGCGAGAAGATACAGCATTAAGCTTGTAACCTGTGAATCAACTAAGACCGATCTCAAAACTGGGGAGCCTTTCGATGTGGCCATACTCGATTTTAATTCGGAAGAGCTTGAGCGAAAACAGATGGGCTGTTTTGTCGGAAAGGGTGTTCCTGTTCTCATAATTGGTGAGTCTTCTTTATCGATCGAACTTCAAAAAACACTCCCAGTAACATTGCAGAAGGTTCTCGATAAAAATGTCGGGGCAAGGGCCATTCTAGAACAAGCATTGGCATTGGCGGCGGGGCGCCGTTGTCTGGAGGACTTGGGATCGGATGGTGCAAATGTGAATAACCGTATCGCTAGTTCACACTTGTGGCAGGTGCTGTTGCTCCTTCTTCTAGCGACGCTTATTATCGTTACAAGCCCTCGCAATAACATTTCAAATCCACGCGAGGATACCCAGCCAATAAAAACATATCGTTGGGATAGGTTAGTAATCCCCCCACAGCCGCAGCAGCCTGTTTAACACTCTGAAAAACGACCGGTTGTAGGCTTGCCGGAGAAAGGCTTTCAACGCGCGCGGCGCGTAAGCACGGGCTGTGTCAGTTTTTGCGGGGGCTTCTCGTTTGTATCTTAAAAAAGGATGTGTTCAAATTAATGATTCTGCACGAATTTCAGAAAAGAAATTGAGATATTCTTAGAGACCTATGAAAACCCTACTGACATTTTTTTGTTCTGTTGAGCATCAAGGCGGTAGCGACACTTTTCTATTATATCGACACCAGTTGGATAGGAGGAAGAACGCCGTTTAAGGGGACGAGACTCATTGTTTTACTGAATCACACGAGTCTTTTCGAGCCCATTTATCTCTCGTTATTACCGGCATCGTTACTCTGGAAGATTGCAAAGAAAGGGGTTCTTCCGGGAGCCGATATCACTATGAGTCGTCCAATCGTGGGGTGGTTCTTTAGGCTTGTTTCGTCGAGTGCGGTTCCAATATCGAGACTTCGTGACAAAACGTGGAATGCTTTTCTTGAAAGGGTTAACCAAGACTCCGTCATTTTGATTGCGGCGGAAGGCAGAATGAAACGAGCGAATGGACTGGATAAAAATGGGAATCCAATGACAGTCCGAGGAGGAG
>CAZOIN010000019.1:0-13600 GCA_964579985.1 uncultured Candidatus Saccharibacteria bacterium | reverse complement strand
AATCGCCCCACCACCGCCTCGCGGACTCGGCGGACACCGAAGAAAAACGCTCCTTGCTTTCCTGATTTTCGCGCGGGGGAATTCTTTTTGAAAAAGGAAAGGGCGTTTTTTCTTCGGTGCTCTGCCTTCAAGGATTCAGGCAGGTGGCGGGGCTATCTTAAAAAATTTCTTAAGCGCTTTGCTTATGTTAAGATTACTTACATGCCAAACTTCGAAATACCAAACCCACCTAATAGGGAAACAGATGTGGAAAGCCATTTCCAAAAATCACCGGAAGTGTTATTACCAAAGATTGATGAATTATCAAAAAGAGCAAGTCTTGACCTAGAAGCAATTGATAGATTGTCAGATGGCGATTGTGAATTACCGGAGAGAAGTACTCCAGCGTTAGATCGCTTTAGAAAATCTGTTGAGGGTCTAAAAGACAAAACCCCTCAAGAACTTATTAGTATTATTGACCCAGAGAAAAAATTGAGGCAGGGTGATTTTTCTTTTTTCGAAATAAAAGAAAATCCTCCTGGTTGCATTTATATTGAACTTGGCAATTCTGAAGATCTTAAAAAATTTCGTGCTACTTTTCAAGGACGAGTGGGGGAAATTTTACAAGGTATGTTTGGTGACACGAGGGAAATAGATAGTTTTGGTGCACAATATTTTAATAAAGATATGTTTGCTAGTAGTAGTTTTGATTATCTAGGTGTAATTGTATCTGTCCGTAGTGAGGTGGGCGACGAGAAACAAACAAAGGATACTTTAAAACACGAGTACAGTCACGCAATCACACATGAAGTAATACGTCCTACATGTCATTATCAAATAGCAGATGTAAAAACGCATTCTTCCGTATCTCAAAATGTGCGAGCTTTGGAGAATGTAGGAAAAGATCAACTAGCAAAACTCGCTCAACATTTAGATGTTGCCTCGCAACAGGAAACGCCGCCTCATCTCAAAACCTTAATGATCGCAAAAAATCTTCAAGAAGAGCAAAATTTACTTGATGAACTGCGTGCATATACTTTCAACCGTGGTTTTTTTGCACCAAAAACACAAATTACAAACTTGAATTTTGAAGACTATGATAATGTAAACGGGGCTAGCTCCTCTATTGCAAAAAAATATTTTGAGGTATTTATTCTACATAATTTTGCACGACTTGTTTCAGAAAAGGCTGAACGAAAATCTCTTGCAATCCTTGGTTCGTGTTTAAGCCTTGACCAGGCACGGCGATTACTGGAGCAAACACTTACTGATGTCGAGTACGACAGTAATGAGGATGAAGAAACATTTTTAAAACGTATTCACACTGTTTTGAAAATTATCAATAACAGTGAATTTATGGATTTTACTGATGATCAAAAAAATGAACTAATACCATTAGCAGAAGTGCAAAATAAAATTATACCCAAGAAAGAAATTGTCGATAGGCAAATTGAAACGAGATGGGGTTCCCTCGAAAAATCTCCCTTGCAATTTCAAAAAGATTATAAAGATATTTATAATCATAAGTAGATTTATTTTAGAAGCAAAGCGCTTAAGAAATTTTTTAAGATAGCCCCGCCACCTGCCCGAGACCTTGAGGGCAGAACACCGAAAAAAACGCCCTTTCCTTTTTGAAAAGAAAATCGGGGGCGCGCAAAGGAGGATTGCAAGGAGCGTTTTTCTTCGGTGTCCGCCGAGTCCGCGAGGCGGTGGCGGGGCGGAATCCGAGCGTACGATTAAGTTTCAGGCTACCACGCGCTCCGTGCGTGGGCTACCCTTTTCGTTCGTGTAAAATTCGAGCGAATGATATAATTTTTGACCTTACGGGGAATCGAACCCCGATTTCAGGCTTGAAAAGCCCGCGTCCTAACCGTTAGACGATAAGGCCCGAAAGCATGAATCATGAAGTAGGTACCATGAAATATGCAGAAAAACTATAGCATTTTTTGTAAAAATCGCAAAAAATGCTATATTTCAACACGCAGCCATGGAGGCGTGGGTGAGTGGTTGAAATCACCGGTTTCGAAAACCGGCATACCCGAAAGGGTATCGGAGGTTCAAATCCTCCCGCCTCCGTTTGAGTCTCCGAAAACGGAGGCGAGCGAAGCAACTGCTTGCTTCGCGTGGAGGATTTGAAGACCCTGAATATATCCCGTCGGCGGGATATGAAGGGTGTACCGAAACTGTAAGTTTCAAAACTCCTCCCGCCTCCGCCAAATTATTTTTGTACAATCATCTTATGACCGATCAAAAAAGAATTACGACCATCATTGCGACTGGGGCACTCCTTGGCCTCGCGGGCTATTTTTTCCTGCGGTCAAATAATTTTTTCCAAAAACCCGCGACCGCAATCAATTCGTTTGAAGAGTGTGCGGTGGCAGGGTTTCCGATTATGGAAAGCTACCCGGAACAGTGCAGAACGCCAGATGGCCGCACATTTGTTCATGACATCACTTCGCAGAAAGCGGCATTTGGAAGTCCGGTTACCCTTACGATGAACGAGCAAGTACAGTTTACTGATGGCCTCTCGGTGACCCTTCTTGAAATTAACGATTCGCGTTGTAAGCCTAGGATGGTGTGCATATGGGCCGGGGAGCTCTCATTGCTATTTCGTATTACCGGTGGTACTGCTGGCAAGTCGCAGAAAGAAATCCGTCTTGGAACAGCGACCATGAAGAGTGCCACCGAAAACGGTTACACCTTCACCCTGCAAGATGCGACCGAAACTTCGGCAATAATTGTAGTGACTAAAAAAGAGTCGCCCGCGCCAACTCCGACTCCGACACCGAGCGGCGAAGAAATAATCAAAAAGGTCGGCGAGCAGGAGAGTTCTTTCTTGATACAAAAGATTACTAGAGATAGTGTTGAAGGTCTTTGGTTTCAAGTATATCCCGTTGCACGGGTAGAAGAAGGTACTCCTAAAACGTTGCGTATTGAAGATGACATAGGGTATGCTTGCGAAGGCGTGTCCGAGAAACTCATACGCATTGATTTCTTCGGTCAGACCGTGACGTTTAACAAAGTGGTTGGAAAGGAGCCTATGGGTGGATGCCCGATCTGTCTTGCCGGTGACACACTGATCGATACACCCTCGGGAAGTGTGGCCGTAAAAGATGTACGGGTCGGTATGCAGATCTTTACACTCAATACAGCTGGCAAGCGTATTTCTGGAGTGGTCATCAAAACTTCAAAAGTACCGGTCTCGCCGACACACCGGATGATTCATTTGGTTCTTAGTGATGGACGAGAACTATTTGTTTCTCCTGGACACCCGACTACTCTCGGCCGCACAGTCGGCGATCTTAAGCCTGGCAGTCTGTATGATGGCGCTTCCGTTGTAGCTACAGAGCGCGTTTCTTACAGCGAAGGTGCGACCTACGATGTGCTCCCATCGGGAGAAACCGGTTTCTACTTTGCGAACGGCGTCTTGCTCGGCAGCACGCTTCGTTCTGAATAAAGTTTACTCGGAGCAGGCTGTGATGTTTTGGACAATGTCAGGAATTTCAAACAATTACGTCTGTTCACCTGTATTTACTTCTGCTCACGCGCTACACTATCTTCATGCCAAGCGAAAAAGCATTCAAATGTAGCATAACGCTCCTCCGTATTGCCATCGGCGTCATTTTCTTTTGGTTTGGCGCGCTGAAACTTTCGGGCTACAATCCCGTGTACGATATCGTCTACGCGAGTTTTCCGTTTTTAGCGGCTGGAGTAGGGAACCTCCTTCTCGGAGGACTCGAGACGATCATCGGTCTCGCGCTTATCTGTAATGCGTTTCCCAGGACGGCTCACGCCATCTTGATTATGCATCTTCTCGGGACATTTAGTGTTTTTCTCACCGCGCCGGGACTGATGTTCGATCCTGGGTTTCCATTCCTCACCCTCGCCGGAGAATTTGTCGTCAAGAATCTTTCGCTCGCCATGGGCGGCATTGTGGTTATCCTGTATCATCTGCGCCATCCCTGTCTCCCCCCAGGCTCCGAGGAGTCGGTATAGCAGGGCATTGATGGCTGCACTTTACTTGGGTAAAGTGCAGCTTTAGGCAATGTACAACATTGCCAGAGCTTCAAAATTACTATATCTTAGTAGAGTATTTTGGGCGGTTAGCTCAGTTGGTAGAGCGCCCCGTTGACGTCGGGGAGGTTTCAGAGGTTCGAACCCTCTACCGCCCACAGCGGTTGAAACTGATAGTTTGAGTAAGAAACAGAAATGCATCTGGTTCTTTTGCTTTTCTTTGACAAAAAGATAGACGCATGGGGGCATTCATGATAAAATGGAATAAGATCAAGACACCTCAACTGATACAGCTCACCTCAACATGAAGGGATACAAGTGAAAAAATATCAATGCGAAAAACACCGACCGACATCTTTTGGCATGACACCAAGCACGACGAAACTCGGGAGTTTCATTAGAACTTGTCGCCTCAATCTTCACCTAAGGCAGGCAGAGCTTGCCTCGCGAGCCAGACTGACACAAAGTGTTGTCAGTATGGTTGAGATTGGTATGCGGAAGTATCTCTCCGACCTGCAACTAAAGCGATTCGCCAAGGGGCTTCATCGTGACCCAGCGGAATTGCTCAAGTGCATGCCGGTCAAGAAAACAGCCAAACCAACCACGGCGTTGGGGAAGCTGATCCGGTCTCGGCGCGAAGAACTCGGTCTAACGCTCGAAAGCTTTGCAAGAAGGATTAAGCTGACGTATGAGCGGGCGAAATATTTGGAGCTTAAAAAGCGGTCGAGCCTTCGCTACGCCTTAGTAGGTCCTCTGGCCCATGCCTTAAACCTAGACTCTTCAAATTTTGCTCCGTTTTTAGGGCCCACCAAAAAGCGAACAGCAAGCAAACTGGGAGGACTGGTCCGTGTGCGTCGGAAGGAGCTGGGGATGAGCCTTAGCCATCTTGCCGAAAAACTGAACGTCAGCAGACAGTTTGTGAATCAAATCGAGTTTGAGCAAAGCTCCCTCAGCAACAGCGATGACGTGATACAGAAGCTTGCCGAGGCTCTTGAACTCAACATCGGCGAATTGGAAGCTGTAAGACCGATAAGGAAACTAAAGCGAGTGTGTCACCCCACTCTTTTAGGAAACTTTCTGGTTGGAAGGCGGATGAGGCTTCGCTTGACGCAACAACAACTCGGCGCACGTGCAGAGACATGGGGGAGTATTGTTTCTAACATTGAGCGAGGAAAAGCCTATCCAAATCGCAACCTAATGAGCAAGTTGGCCAGGGCTCTTGAGTGCACAATTCCCCCTGCTCTTATTTCCTTCCCGAGGTCGCCGGGGCGTCCAAGAATACAAACTGGATAGCGACTCGTCTACGGACCTGCATCTACCGAGCTGCAGGTCCTTTTACAAGGTAAACATACCAATTACACGAATAATACCAATGATACCTATGTCCGAACGGGCTCGGACCGGTCTAGGACGAATACCTACGAATAAAGGGGACACCCCTGCGCTCCAGCGCAGGGTTCGGAGCGACCCACAGAGTCCTAACGCCCTGTGGTGTCGCTCGACTTTATATTGTTGGAGCTATTTCGTGTGGAGGTATAAATAAATGTCTTCAAGGGCCCTGACGGCATCGCCTGCGGCGATGTTGTTTTGATGATAGAGGCCATTTGTGCAATCTCCCGCGGCCCAAATGCCGGTCATTGATGCGCGCTGATTTTTCGGGTCAATGACGATCTGGTTGTATTGATCACATTTGACGAGGTCAGCGACGAATTCGGTGGAGGGAATAGAGCCGATCTCGACGAAGATGCCCTGCACCGGGAGGGTGACTTTTTTGTCGGCACCTCTTTTTTGATAGACGAGCCCGGTGACGCTTTTTTCTCCGCACACTTCGAGGATGTCGACAGTAAGAAGCGCATGCATCTTTGGATTCTCGAGAACCTTTTTGACGGTGACTGGATCGGCTTTGAATTCTTCTGCACGGTGAAGCAACGTTACGCTCTTGCAGTAGGCAAGAAGCTGAGCGGCGGTCTCAAAACCGGCGTTGCCGCCGCCGATGACCGCGACATCGAGGTCGGCAAAAAGCGGGCCATCACAAGAAGCGCAGTAAGTAATGCCGTTATGTTCGAATGTATCGGCGTTCGGAACGGCCAACTTTCGACGGTGACTGCCTGCGGTGATGAGCACCGACTTTGCAGGGAAGGCCCCGGTTTCCGTTCTTACCATGAATCCGCCTTCTATCTTCTCGACTTTGATGACCGCCTCACCCTCTTTGACATCTACAATATCGGCGGCATAGGCCTTGAGGTGACCTTTGAGCATTTCGGCCAAAGCAAAACCGCTTACGGCCACGGTGCCGATCCAGTTCTGGATCTCAGGTGAGACAATTGATTGTCCGCCCCAGTCTTTGGTGATGAAGACGGTCTTGAGACGTTTTCGCGAAGCATAGACTCCGGCGGCTACGCCCGCGGGACCTCCTCCAATAATGGCAAGATCATAGAGCATGAATTATGAAGTATGAATCATGAATTAAGGTTAAGAAAAGTCAGCAGATTGCATTATAGCAGAGAAATCCGGAAATGGAGAAACCCGCGCTTTGCGGGTCTTTCCATAATTCTTAATTCAAATTCTTAATACTACTTTTTTGCCCTTCGCAAAAAAGCGGGAACCGCACCCCAGTCGTCATCCACATCCGCGAGGACTTTCTTTTCTTCTGTTATCTGTGCCTTAGCATCCTTGCTTGCGGAGCTCGGCAGGATTGTGTTGAATATCTTTCCCTTATCTTCTCCTACGGACTGTTTTTCGTTGGTGAAGAGTGGCTTTGACTTGGCTCCGTCAGGAAAGCCTGAGGCGATGACCGTGATCCGTATTTCTCCTTTCTTGAGCTTCTCGTCGCGAATGGTTCCGAAAATCACTTTGGCGTTCTGATCGATCGATTCCGTGATAACTTTTGCCGCGTCCTGGATCTCGAACATAGTGAGATCGTCGCCCCCAGCGATTGAGAAAAGCACCCCCTTTGCTCCGTTGATGGAAAGTTCGAGCAGGGGAGAGTTGATGGCGATCTTTGCCGCCTCTTCGGCGCGTTTTTCTCCGGTGGCCGAGCCGATGCCGATGAGGGCCGAACCCGCGTTCTCGAGAATGGAGCGGATGTCCGCAAAGTCGAGATTGATGATACCGGGAGTGGTAATGAGGTCGGAGATGCCCTCGACCGCCTGACGAAGAATCTCATCGCACATCGCGAACGCCGCTTTGGCGGTTGTTTCTTTGGAGATAGCCGCGAGAATCCTATCGTTCGGGATCACGATGATCGCGTCAACTACTTTGCGGAGTTCGTCTAACCCCTGGTCCGCAAGTCGAAGACGCTGTGCTCCTTCAAAGAAGAAGGGCCTCGTGGTCACCGCGACGGTGAGAGCCCCCATTTCCTTGGCGGTTTTCGCGACGATAGGCGCCGAGCCGGTGAAAGTTCCTCCGCCTTCGCCTCCGGCGATGAATACCATATCTGCGCCTTTGATAGCCTCCTGAAGCTCCTCGCGAGTTTCCTCCGCGGCTCGCTTGCCAATCTCGGGGTTCATGCCCGTGCCTAAGCCCCGCGTGAGATTTTTGCCGATATGGATCTTCTTCTTTGCCAGCGTATTGTGCAGGTCCTGCGCGTCCGTATTGATGCCGATAAATTCAACCCCCTTTACTTTGGAGTTGATCATGTGATTCAGCGCGTTCTTTCCGGAACCTCCGCAACCGAACACTTTTATTCGCGCGAACGCTTCGACATCAGGGGTGATTTGGGGCATAAATTGGGAGAAATCTCGAAATTCGAATATCGAAATCCGAAAAATATGTAAATAATAAACTAAGTCAAAAACAAGGGAAATAAAGATAGAAACAGAACTCTCTTACGTAAAACGTATGATAACAGAGGACTAAAAAGAGTAAAGGGGTTGACATCATCTCCACGTATGCTAGGATTGTGACGAAAAACACAGTGCAAAAACCAAAGAGAAAGGAGATATTGATGTTTTATAGACAGATTGGAAAGAAGAAGGTGGAAGCAAGACTACAAGCAGGGGACAGGGTTCGCCAGCACCCCCGATTAAGGCTGTTAGAGTTTTGGCGTCCGGCCGCCTTTGGGGAAGAAGACCACGGAATCATTCGACACTCGGTCGTGATTGAGTGGTCACATCTTTCCTTTTTAGGAAGCTCCGAGGAAACTGCGGCAGTTTTGCATCTTGTTGCTTCTGCTGCGGGACTCGAGTGTGTTCCTCGGCCTTGCTCGGATGGACCAAGCTATGAGTTCAAAAAACCAAAGAGTTAAAGAAAGAATGTTCAGTTTCTATATCCGTTACCTAGTGTTACGCTCGGCAACGGACTTTTTTTATTTCAAAATCCCCTAGAGCCTAGTGCCTTCTTGCCTAGAGCCTACGGCAAGAATTGCCTAAAAAGATTCATCAGTCCCTTGCGGGTTTGTTTGACGAACCTAAAGCCGGAGATTGTTTCGTCATCTCCATTTTGAAGACCGATGACGCAGAGGCCGTAGGCGACCGACCATGAAGCATCTTTTATCTGACCGCGGATATTGTCACCGAATGAGACTGAAGCGATACGCGAAGGAAGCCGGAGGGCGACTTTAGCGAGGTCATCAACCGTTTCGATAGCCGAACCGCCGCCAGTGAGCACGATTCCCGCAGGAAGAAGACCGCTTCGTCCCAATTTTTTGAGATGCGCTTCAATAAGCTCAAAGATATCCGACAGTCTCGCTTCGATAATCTCTTCCAATTTCTTGCGCGGATAATTGCCTCCCACAATGGTACCCCGCTTGATATTTTCAGCCTCCTCGAGTGGCACTCGAAGTCCGAGCGCTATGTCATTGGTAATATCGTTGCTTCCGATCTGAAAAACCTCAAGCGATAAGGGTAGGTTATTTTCAAAGACGACGATTGAGACCGTCTCCGAGCCGATGTTCGTAAGCACGACACCGGCCATTTTTTGCTGTCTAGACAGTGTGACCAGGCTCGCGGCCATAGGGGCGGCGACAAGGTCTTCGACCTCGATTCCGGCTTCGGTGAACGTCTCCAAAAGATCATTGATGTGGTTCTCGAAACAGGTAATGAAAAGCGTCTTCACTTCAAGTTTGTTCCCCTTCAGACCCTCGGGCTTCCCCAAGACAATCCTGCCGTCCACTTTGAACGAAATTGGAACGGTATGAAGGACATTGCGATTTTGGGAAATGGAAGAGGGGATCTCCTGTTGGCTCGTTTCGATCGCTTTTTTGACATCAAGTTCAGTGATCTCGGAGTCGGCTCTCGTGATGACCACCGTGCCGCAAGAGGTGATGCTCGAGAGGCCAACACCACCTACGGATACAATCGCCCGTCTGATCTCTACCCCTGCGGCCTTGGAAGCTTGAGCCACCGCCTGCTTCACACTCTTGATCGCATCGGTTTGATTCAGAATGTGGCCGTGGCGAAGACCGCGGGATTCGGCAAAGCCGACACCAACCACTTTGGGAAGTTCTCGCTCTCCCTCGCGAGCGCTCTCTGCGGCCACGACGCGTGTTTGAGAAGTTCCGATGTCAATGCCGACGGCAATAGTACGAGACATAAAGAAAGCACGAAATTCGAATGTCGAAATTCGAAACAAATTCTAAAAATAAAATTCGAAATTCCAATCGAGTCCGCTTGGATTTGTTATTTATGATTTAGATATTGCCTCGGATTTCGTGCTTCGGATTTCGAATTTGAAAAGAAATTTAGATTTTAAATTTTCTCCTAAATTTCTTTTCCTGTCTCTCCATTCTACTCCCATGTGCGTATCCTTTCAAATGAAGGAGACCGTGGATAAAGAGAAATGCAAGGAAATTTGACGTACCACGCTTGAAAAGAGGTGCCTGTTTCTCGACATCTTTCATCGAGAACACTATCTCGCCGGAACGATTTGAGAGGGGGAAACTCAAGATATCGGTGGAAGAAGATTTGTCGCGGTATTTCTTGTTCAGCTTCCGCATCGTGCTTCTCTCAACACATGCGACGTTTAGTTCATAACGTTTTCCGAGGACCGCATCCTTCATCCGCACAAAAACAGCCCGCGCGACGCGGGGCCTATGTTTTGAGAGTATAGAAAAGGTGAAAGAAAGCATCGAGCTATCTCCTGCCGCGCTTCTTTTCAACCGGAAGCTTGCCCAATTTTGCGAGCCGCTCGCGCTCGGTCTGTCTCTCCAGGAATTTAAGTGTCGCCATCTTCTTTTTAAGAGTGGACTGGTTTCGGGTTTTGTAGCGAAGAGAACGCACTTTATTAAGCACACCTGAACCCTGTACGCGCTTGGAAAAACGCCTGAGCAAACTAAGGCTGCTTTCGTTTCCCGCCTTTTGTACTTCCACGTTTACGTTGGGGGCTGACACACAAAAGAGAATAGCACAGGCAGGGCTTGCTGACAACTGCGCCGAAGATGATAGTAGGATTAAGGAATGAACTATTCGGAATTTCTACCCCAGCTTCATCTTCTGCAAATGCTCCACGAGGTTATGGAGCTTAACGGTCTCTTGAGCGCGTGTGGACGTATTTCGTATGATAACCGAGTTCTCGAGCGCTTCGCGCTGTCCCAAAATAATTGAGTACGGGATTTTCAAGTGCTCTGCGGAGGAGAGTTGAGAGGTGAGTTTGTCGCGGCTAAGCGCTTGATAGAGAGGGATATGCGCTTTGCGCAAGACTTCAATGACGTGCAGACTTTTCAACTTTGCGCACAAGCCGAGATGCAGGAAGAACACCGATGGCCTCTTGAAACGCACGAAGCGCGGCGCGGGAGTCTCTTCTTCAGGGCGTGAGAGTAGAAGATTGAGGCCGATCGATGGCGCGTCGTGCCTTAGCCCAAGGCGTTTGCCGAGGGCATTGTAGCGCACGCCGGAACCAAGACAGAGCGAGGTTCCCTGCCCGACTGAATCGTTCTGGCGGGCTTCGGGAGTTGTTTCCCAGATCTCGAAGAGGGTCTCAGTCGCAAACACGCGGTTGCCGTTGAGGCTGTGGTCGATCCGATAGGGGATATCGAGCTCTTCAAGAAATTCGAGCACCTCCTTGAAATGCCGGCGGCTCCCGTCTCCCAGAAAACCTATCGACTTGGGAGCTTCCGCCGCAAGGGCGTGGCACTTTTCATGATGGCATTTGAGCAGTTCAAGCGGGTTCTTTCGGAGGAGCAATTTACAGCTTTGCGGCAGCGAGGCAATATGCTTTCGGTAATAGTTGACGAGCTCCCGCACGAACTGGCTCATGGATTCACGGTCGCCGACGCTGTTGATGGAAAGCATGAGGTTCGTATGCTTTTCCTCTTGAAGCGTAGCGAATGCGGTCTGGATAAGCGTCGCTTCGGCGATGCTCTTGTCGCCGCCCATGATCTCGAAGGACAGGCGGCGTTCGTTCGGTTTCCGTTTCGACTGGCTGCCGCTGTGGAACTCTGCGGAGAACATGACAGGCTGTGGGCTTTCCTGCAGGCTCTTCTCTTCATAATACCGGAGCATGGTGATCTTCTCCTCGAGTGTGGGCGCGATCGAGAATGGTTCAGTTTTGTCCTGATCCTCAAACTCACGCGCCTTGTCCTTGTCTTTCTTGGTGATGACTAAAGGCGAGGCGAGAGGGGTGAAGCCATAGTAGAGCGCCACCTCTACGGCGGGATGCACGTTCTTGTACTCTATATATGCAGGGGTACGCATCGGTTTCTTCTTTTCTGCGCGACTCGGGAGAATTCGTCCGAATGGCTCGGTCGGGCGGACGATCCTGTCAGACTGGCTGAACGCTTTCTGTCGTCGAGATGGGCCGAGGGGTGCGGGCGTTTTTATGTTTGGTTGAGGAGAGAACATAGAGCAAGAAATGAAAGATGGAGTATGAAATACAAACTACGAAAGAAATTATTGAACATGCACCATTTTTATAGTTCATGGTGTACGTTTCCTATTCCATATGTCACTTCCATTTTCCAGGAAAGACCCCGATCTCCGATAACGGAAAGAGTCTGATGAGGGGACGGCCGACGATGAACTTGCGACTCAGTGCTCCCCACAGACGAGAGTCTGCGCTTTCGCCTCGATTGTCTCCGAGTACAAAATATTCTTCATTACCCAGGGTAACGGTGATGTCCCTTAGATCTTTACTGGAATTAACATCGCCTTGTTGCCACAGGAAACCTTCTAGGTGAGCCTTATTCTTTATAAGCACATCGTTTCCCCGTATTTCTATGGTTTCGCCGGGAAGTCCCGCGACGCGCTTGATGAGAAATTTTGATGGGAAAGGGGGAAAGCGGAACACAATTACTTCTCCGCGGTTCGGATCCTCGAAGCGATACGAAAGTTCATCAATGATGAGGTAATGACCGTTCTCGAACGCGGGAACCATTGAGGCTCCGCTTACGATAAACGGTTGCGCGATGAAGAGTCGTATCGGAATAACAATGATAACGGCGAGGATTGCGAACTTTATGAAATCTAGAATAGACTCCTTAGTGCCCGTCTTCTTTTCCTCTGGAGGCGCAGAATCTTTTCGTTCCGTCTCTTCCTGTAGTTCCATGATGGGTGAATTGTAGTACGCAATTGCGGTTGACGCAAGGAAGATCATGTAGCATGTAGCATAAATTATGAAGCATGTATCAAGGCCCGAAAAAATGGTATACTTTCGTGTATTACATATTTCATGTTACCTAATTCATGCAGTGGTTTGTAGTTGGTCTGGGTAATCCCGGTCCGGAATACGAGAATACGCGCCACAACACTGGCGCGATAGTGTTGGAGGCGTTTCGAAAGACTGAAAGACTGCCGGAATGGAGCCAAGATAAGAAGCGAAAGGCTCTTATTTCAGAGGGCAAAGTGGGGAATCAGAAGATATTACTCATTTTCCCGCAGACCTTTATGAATAAGTCGGGGGAAGTGCTTAAGAACCTGCAACTTACCACTCACAACCTACAACAAGGAAAAAAGAAGGTAAAAGAAATTACCAACTTGGCGGTGATTCATGACGATTTGGATATTCCATTCGGGACATACAAAATTTCCTTCAATAAGAGTTCCGGAGGACATCGCGGCGTAGAATCTATCATAAAAACCATAAAGACCGAAGCGTTTGTTCGAGTACGTGTCGGTATCGCTTCTTCCGCCTCGGCGGTCAAAAAATCACAAGATGACAAAACAGTAGAAAAGATAATCTTGGGCAAGTTCACGGCAAATGAGCAGGCTGTACTCAAAAAAATGTCAAAGAATATCGCCGAAAGTCTCGTCGTCCTTATCACCGAAAGCCGCGATAAGGCAATGAGTCAGTATCATTCATAGCGAACCGCCATTGTATGTTATACTAGCGTGATGCAGATGTTCCGTTCCTCGTGAGGGCCGATCGAATTCACAGAGGAGCGAAGAAGACATATTCTGCTGTTTCATCCAGATGTTGCATCATCTTTTCGATTTTTCAGCTCGACAATCGTTCATCCGGAGAGAGTTCTTCATTCAGAAAATGATAAAAGTGTCATCATTTGCTACAATTTTCTGACCAATCGGAGGAAATATCTTTACGATGGACTGCTTTGTCTAGACAGCAAAAGTGGATAAGTTAGATAGAGACAGAGGCGCCGCTTTGTTTTGTAATGTTTTTGCGAAGTAGAGCGACTCGGGTGTTTTGTAGTCAAGTGCCTGGTGAGGGCGATTGG
>CAZOIN010000018.1:0-4653 GCA_964579985.1 uncultured Candidatus Saccharibacteria bacterium | reverse complement strand
CGTTACGGCTTTTTTTTCTTTTTCAAGTTCTCTTGCCACGGTAAGCGCCTTGTACAAAAGTGCTCCGGTGGCGACAACAAGTACCTCTGATTTTCCAGTCGTTGGTTGAAAAAAAATCTGTGCTTTCCCGATTTCAAATGGCGTGTCTTCGGTCGTTATTATCGGCGTTTTTTCACGAGCGAGGCGAATATAAACTGGTGTATTTGTTTTGGCCGCCGCAATGGTTGCTTTCTTCGCTTCGATTGCGTCGCAGGGCGAGAGAACTACCATCCGTGGCAGTACTCGCATAAGCGCGATGTCCTCGATTGCCTGATGCGTGCCGCCGTCGGGACCAACAGAGATGCCAGCGTGCGAACCCGCGATCACAACCTTGCGATCGTTGTAGCAAATGGTCGTGCGAATTTGTTCCCAGTTCCGTCCGGGACTAAACATCGCGTACGAGGTACAGAACGGGATTTTCCCCATGGCCGCCATACCGGACGCGACGGTCACCAAATTCTGTTCCGCCACACCCATTTCAATAAATCGGTTCGGGAATTTCTTGGCAAACAAATGCATCTGCGTAGATTCAGTAAGGTCGGCACACAGCCCTACTACTTTTTCATCGGCTTCTCCTGCAGCCAAAAGGCCTTCGCCAAATCCCTTGCGAATCGGTACCTGTTCGACACCTTTGTCGAAAAGTCTGGGATTGAGTTTTACTTGAGAATTGAACATTTGACAACAATAACGCTATCAGTATACAATAGAATCCTATTTGGGATTATCCCACGACCCCGCCGGAAACGGCGGGACAAATTTCTCCCCGAGGTATAGACGGATAAATCCCCCTCTTACGGTTTCAAAATCTTCTGCGTCGAGTTCTCCGTATTTCTCCAGAAGACGCTTGGAACTGAGTACTCTTGCTTGGCTAAGAACTGCCACACACTTTATTTCTCGATGCGTAATTGGCACATACCATGTGCCAATTTTTATCTTGGTTGAAAGCGGAATCGCAAAGAAACCATCAGCACTTAACTTCTTAAAAATAATTGCTGGCCGAGAAAATTTCCTCCCTTTTCCATTTACTTCAATACCGACATTTTCTCCAAACGAACACCACCACACTTCACCTTCCTTAAAAAGTGGCGGCCTGTTAACGCCGTCGTGCAATTTCTCCTTAAGTCGTACCCACTCCAAAAACCTTTTGATAATACTCATAAGCCTTTGCGAATCGGTACCTGTTCGACACCTGCCTGTCCGGTAGGCAGGTCTTTGTCGAAGATTTTTGGATTTAGTTTTGCGTGTAGATTTATCATTTTCTATTTTAAATTTATTTGTTTTCTTGCTTTTCTAAACCCAATAAAAGTTAAAAAAACCGAGATAAAAGCGGTTGCAAGACCAACCGCAGCGAAAAGCATAGGTAGACCGAAATCATTAAGGTCAATAAGTTTTAAGAGGTCAGCAAGAAGCGGTAACCCTAGTAATGTCAGAGTGATAATCCCGAATATAAATCCGAAGACCATCTCCTTACTAGGATTCACCAAAGCATTTTTAGAGCCGACATACAAATACGCAAGGCCAACTGGAATAAAAAGGGCGACCCATGGTATTGCTTCTAAACAGTCAGGGCAGCTCTTTAGTAAGCCATCTCCAGCCCTAAAATATTTATGTGCAAGTAAAAAAGTAAGGCCAAGTGAGAAAACTATTAAAAAAATCCCGTACCACTTTAAAACTCTTTTCATAATGCCCAGATCATTAATATTATTGATGTTCACTTTTAATTTTCCCTCCAAGCGTCCGAAGTTCATGTAGAGCCATTTTCCCTTCCTCAATATCTGGCGGCTTACCGTGTGATTTCATCATCTATTTTCTTCACTTCACCGTCAGCTTCAACCCCAATCCGCGTGTGACTTTTTTGAGAAAGGAAAGCGTCGGGTTCACCCGGCCGGATTCAAACCGCGCGAGGGCGGATTGCGCCACTCCGATTTTGTGGGCCAGAGCGCGTTGCGTAAGTCTCTTCTGAACTCGCGCCCGTATTAAAGCGTTCATAATCCTGAACTCGAATTCCAGTTCTTCATGCACTTTTTTAAAACCAGGCCGTTTGAAAAGCTCTTTCTTGAATTCCTTGTGAGTTATATACTGTGCCATGTTTTTATTTTTCATACTCCTATGATAACATATATGTTATCTTACTGCAACCCTTTCATCAGCTTCCGTGCATACTCAATGTCCTTCCTCGGTATTGATTGTTGTTGTTTAAAGATTGCGTGCAAAAGGTAGATAACGCCTTCATGGAAACAATAGAAAATCCTTATATGATTATTGCCCGTGATCCTGAGCTCAAACAGGCCTCTCCCCAGTGGCTTGGATATGGGCATTCCGAGCAGGTTTCCATATTGCTCCAGATAGTCAATGCTCCGAGTAATCCGATATGCCAAGACATCATCTAACGATTCAACGAACTTCCTAACCTTTACCGTATAAATTACTTCCATGTGCTTACTTTATTTTCTCGCCCAACTCTCTTAACACCTTAAGCGCCATCGCGCCCTCCTCTTTATTCGGGGGTTTGCCGTGCCATTCATATTTGCGCTCGAAGTCGGGGATGCCTTTTCCGGGAATCGTGTTGGCGATGAGCACCGTCGGTTTGTCGAATTCCGCCTTCGCCTCCCCGACGGCTCTATGAATATCGGCAAAATCATGTCCGTTCACCTCGATGACATGCCAATTCCAAGCCTGCCACTTATCGGAAAGCGGTTCGAGCGGCATAATGTCCTCGGTAAAGCCGTCTATTTGGATATTGTTGCGGTCAATGATCGCGATAAGATTTCCTAATTTTTCTTTACCTGCAAGCATGGCTCCTTCCCATGTATTGCCTGCATCAAGCTCGCCGTCGCTAAGCAAAGCGTAGATCCATTTTTTGTATGAGCGGCCGGCGTCGATGCGCTCCGCGAGCGCCATGCCGACAGCTTGCGAGAGGCCGGAACCGAGCGGCCCGGATGATGTCTCAAGCGCAGGTAGATATTCGCGATGTGGATGCCCCTGAAAAAGACTGCCGAATTTGCGCAGAGTTTTTTTGTACTGTTCCACTCCGTCTTTTCCGAAATAGCCCGCGTGTGCCATTGTTGCATACAGGACCGGACAGATGTGGCCGTTGGAGAGGACAAGGCGGTCGCGCTCCGGCCAATCGGGATTTTTAGGGTCGTGTCGAAGTTCGTGGAAATAGAGATACGTGAAAATATCCGCCATACCTAAGGGCCCGGCGGTGTGTCCCGAGCCGGCTTCAACCAGGGCTTCGATCACCGTTTGTCGGATCTCGTTTGCTTTGATCGCGAGGGCCTTGATCTCGGGGTCGGTAAGATGCATGTCTGCAAGATCGATCACCACTTCTGAAGTTTTGTTTTTTGAAGGCATGAGGGCATCATTTCCTAACTGGCACGACCGATCCTAAAGCACGATTGTATCACGAAAAGAGCTTTTCAAATTCTCGAATGGCCCCTGCCGGATTTGCTTTCCCGAAGATCGCGGAGCCGGCTATCAGACGATTCGCTCCCGCCTCGATGAGACGCGGCGCGGTTTCGAGGCTGACCCCGATATCCACAGAGATGGTAAGTTTGGGGTACTTTTTTCGCAGATGGGAAATGTTAGGTAGGACGCGTGCCTCGTCGAGCGCTACTCCCTGAAATCCTATTCTATCGTTCCCCATGCATTGCACGAAGGTGACTTCATGCACGAAGGTTTCAAGTTTCTCCATCGGCGTAGATGGCTTAAGCGCGAGTCCTATATCCACCGTGTGCTTCCACTCTTTGATGAGATCGGAGAGCGCGTTTTCTGGAGTACTCTCTATATGAACAATCACACGACTTGCACCCGCCCGTACCCAGAAGGCAACGGCTTCCTCCGGCTTGGCGACCATGAGGTCGAACTCAAAATCAAAATCTTTCCAATAGGGAAAACCCTTCTCTTCACGCAAAACTTTGGTAATCTCGCCATGATCGCCTACATACGGCCATGTTTTATTCGGAGCGAATTTTCCGTCGGCGATATCAATCTGCACCGTATCGACAGCGCCCTTGATGAGCTCGAGCTTCTCGAGGATTTCAGAAAAATCTTTAGGAAGAATGGCGGGAACAATGTGATAACTCATAACTGAATAACCGATGACTGAATAACCCGCCTCAAATCTTACCGGTCATTCAGTTATTCAGTTATAGGTTATCTGTCATTTGTTCGATCTTCTGAAGCCGCCGCACATGCCGTTCCTCATTGCTAAATGGCGTATCAAGCCAGACCTCTATTCCCTTTTGCGCTTCCTCACGGGTACAGAAACGCGCACCGATGGCAAGAATGTTGCTGTCGTTGTGATCGCGTGATGCCTTGATGAGCGGAAGATTGCACGGACAAAACAGCGCGGCGCGCGCACCCTTTACGCGATTCATGGCAATGATCTCCCCCTGCCCGCTCCCCGCCACCACAATACCTCGCACGTCAATACTTGGCTTCCCCGCTACTTTTCTTGCAAGCGGAATCACATAATCAGGGTAATCATCCCCTGCCTTTGGCAGAAGCGGGCCAAGGTCTTGAATGTCATGTCCGAGTGAGTGCACAAAACGTATCAACTCTTTTTTCAGTTCGAATCCGGCGTGATCACCGGCGAAGTAGATTTTCATAACT
>CAZOIN010000017.1:0-3371 GCA_964579985.1 uncultured Candidatus Saccharibacteria bacterium | reverse complement strand
CGGCGGCCGAATTCTTCGGCAAGTGAGCGAATGTAGGTGCCGCTCGCGACGTTAAATCTGACTTTAACGGTTACCCCCTCTTTCCCCTCTTCATTTTTATTTTTTAGCATTTGCTCACGGCCGTGAGCAAATGCTAAATTTCTGTTCTGTTCTATTCCGAGAAATTCGGCTGATTTCACTTCCATTGTCTTTATCGGCAAATCTATATGCTCACCGCGCCGAGCTTTTTTATACAGTGCTTCTCCACCCCGCTTGATCGCTGAATACGCCGGCACCGGCAACTCTAGTTTCCCGAACATTCCGTCAAGTTTTTTCTTTATTTCTTCTTCTGAAATATTTTTCAACTCTTGAATCCCGAATCCTGTCTCTTGAATCTTCCCAGTCATATCGCCCGTGTCCGTCCGTACTCCTAAAACTATTGCCGCCTCATACGTCTTATCGAGCTTGAGATATTCTTGAAGCTCCTTTGTTCCCTCGCCCACCCCGATAATCATAAGTCCTGTGGCCATCGGATCGAGCGTCCCTGCGTGCCCCATCTTTCGGATGCCGAGTCTTTTCCGGAGTATCCGTATACAATCAAATGACGTAATGCCTGTGGGTTTGTCTATGAGCAAAATATCATTCATACTATCTGTATCTTATTCATAACAATGCATCGTCATTCATACATCTATGTCAGACCACATCTCACGCGAAGAGTTTAGAAAAGCGCTGTGGAAACTGCGCTCGAACGGATTTTCAAATCATGAAATTGATGAAGTGGAGAACGTCTTTCGTGGCGATATGCACGAAAGTGGTTCGAGCGCGGGCATCAGCAAAGGGGAGATGAAGCAAGGTCTTCACTATCTTCGGCATCACCCCGAAAACCACCACCTGTCACACGATGAAATAAAAAAATTGGAAGAGCATTTGAGACACTACGTGTAAGAAAACTCGAGGTTCGAATATCGAAACTCGAAAAATATCTAAATCATAAATACAAAACTGTTTGTTTAAAAATTTTGTGCTTTACATACTAGAATTTGTTTTTGATTTGGAATTTGTGATTTCGGAATTACCTTGTTTCAAGGTTCGGACTGCCCGTACTGCCCGTTTGAGATGACGGGCGGCGAAGAAGCCGATTACGCCAAGCACGATGAGCAAGAGCTTGGTCTGAAGCTCGGTCGACGAAAAGGCCGAGAGTGAAAAGTTGGAAAGGTTGCCGGAGCTCTGCGCGGTGGAAAGATTTTCCAGAACGTCACTCACGGACACAAACAGTGTGGCCACGAATGCAACGGCGACGATTAAGAGACAATCAAACGTGAAAGGCGAAAGATTTCGCACCATGAACACAAAATAGATGCGGCGCATGATGCGCTGTTTAAGCGTTTTGTGAGACTGTGTTGGGTTTTGAGTATAGTTTGTGTCCATGATGTTTCCTCAAGCAACCTATAATCCTTAATGTTAAGGATCAAGGATTAAAGATTTCTTCTTTCGTTCTGCTATCAGTTCCTTCAGTTCCTGCTTGGCCCGATGCACCCGTGCGCGAACGGCCCCCTCCGAAATGCCCATGATTCTGGCGACATCGGCATGCGGCTTTCCCTCGATGAAATGAAGGCGCATGGGTTCGGCGAGCCCTAAGGAGAGCTCACGCAGCAGTGACTCCACTTCATTGCGGTTAAGCTCCTGCTCGCGGCGCTCTCCGGCTCCGCGGTCGGCGACGAGCTCCTGAAACTCCGGATCAAGGTCAGCAAGGAAGGCCGCCGCGCCTTTGGTTTTCTTATAGGCCGTGAAGCAGGTGTTCACCAGAATTCGGTAACCCCAGGATTTAAATCCCGCGCCTGGCTGAGGCTGAAATCGGCGCGCGTTTTTATAGATCTTTACGAATGCATCCTGCACGGCATCCTGCGCCGCTTCTTTGGTGCCCAAAATGTAATAGGCCTTGCGCAAAAAAGCTTCCTCATATCGGTCGAGTAGCTTTTCAAAAAGATGAGGACGGTCAAATGAACGCTTAAGCAGCTCTTCATCTGACAGGCTCGCCACAAGATCCTTCTTCGTATTTGAATCTTCCAAAAACATAGGAAAAGGCATCTTTAGCCTCTTACCTATGATAGTACTCACATTTTCTCTCCTCTGCAACTGCGCCCACTCACTGTGTGTTACACCGTGAGTGGGCGCATCCCCCGCGTAGGCGGGGATCTATAACCTCGACTGGATCCCCGCCTGCGCAGGGGATGACCCCGACTTATAGTCGGGGTCAGTTTTCCACAGAACGCGCTTCCCTTTCAGACTACCTATGAGATACTTAAGGAATAAAAGGTCGGTGTTCTATAACTCTCTATTAAATTCTCCCAAGTCACCATGCGACATAATATTTGCGGATGCGGATGCCATCACTACACTCCCATCGTGGTCATTCTCTTCGCCCTACTTTTCCTGGTTAGAGCTATGGGCTATGTTCCCGAACCAATGGTTGCCGTTGTCTGGCCGATCCTCGTCGGTGTCATCGGCATTATCAAGCTAAGCGAACACCAGTGTGACTGTCGTTAGTAATGCTAAAAACTACCCCTCCGGCTTGTCGCCGGAGGGGTAGTTTTTTATTGCCGCAAAACTTCAACTAGAAGCTTCGGCGTTCGGAACCATGATCAAATCGCTTTGGAGGGCGATCAGCCATCGGCCGTGCCTCGTTGACGCGAAGTTTCCTTCCGTCCAGGTCCTTGTCGTTCCACATCTCGATGGCCTTTGCCGCATCGGCTTCTTCCATCTCAACGAAACCGAAACCGCGTGAGCGGCCACTCATCCTGTCGCTCAGCACGGTTGCGGATACAACCGTTCCTGCCTGGGCAAAAGCGTCGCGCAAGCTGTCGTTCGTTGTGTTGTACGACAGGTTGCCAACGTAAAGCTTGGTTGCCATATTGAGTCCTTAGCTATCACTGAACACCGTTCACTGACTACTAAGGCATGTTACTGATTAACTGTCTCCGACCTCGTCACGCCAAAGCCCGTATTCGGGCGAAGGCGGACTTGCTTCCTCAATACGGCTACACCTTCTCGGCAAACACCTCCTTGAGAAAAAAGACAGGGCTACTATACCAAAGCTGGTCAAAAAGGCAATATAGAGTATCTGAACTTATGCAACATATACTGTACGCTATGAGACATCCAGCTTGTGGAAGCATTTCTTTTTCCATATAATGTCTCGTATGTCTGACATTAAAAAGAAATTGTCCACGGAGGTCTATAAAGGCGTACGAGATTTTTATCCGCCGGACTTTGCCGTCGAGAAATATATCTTTGCGGTTTGTCGAAACACGGCGGAGCGTTTCGGGTATGAAGAATACGCGGCTTCCCCGCTTGAAAGCGCCGAGCTCTACCGTGCCAAAAGCGGAGAT
>CAZOIN010000016.1:0-8137 GCA_964579985.1 uncultured Candidatus Saccharibacteria bacterium | reverse complement strand
CACGTCGTTGCCGCCGGGTTTGCTTCCAGTCGATCAGCTTCTATTTCGCCTCCGCACACCGAGCAAATGCCATACGTCCCTTTTCCAATTTGGTCAAGGGCTGCGGTTACCTCACCCAGGCGCGATTCAAGCTGGCGCACGATCGCAACATTTTCTTCGAATGCCTCAAGCTTATCGGCCACCTCATCACGCTCCGCGGGACGTTCTTCCGTTGGCGCAATCGGTTCCCAATCCGCCGAGTTCTGTGGGTTGCGCCGCCCCGCGGTTCCGAGCTCTTTTTCGACAAGCTCCTTTTCCGCAAGTAATTTCTTTTTGAATGTATTGCTGTCTATAGCCATAAAACTATCATAGCATACCCATAAAACATGCAACATGAATCATGAAGCAAATCCCATACTTCATACTTCATACCCCGTACTTCATCTCAATCGTCCTCCACCCGCATTGCTCATGAGGATTTTTAATGTATCTTCGTTCGTCGTGAATACGAGCGTCTGTTTATCGATGAATGAATACAGAAATATGATGGCCCCCTGTGGATCGAATACCGCCCGTACGTCTTTGTTCCGCAGAATCACGTCTTTTACGGCGATGGTGTTTCCGAGTGCCTCAGTCGTTGTGCTCCCTACATTCCTCAGTATTTCGCGAGGTGAAATCCCGAACAGCGGGCCGATGTCGCCGAGTAAATTTTGTTCCCAATCGAGCATGCCGGCGAAGGCATAATCATACGAAGAGACACTGAACAATAGGAACGGTTGCCCCCCTCTAAATCCATGAACACCAAGGGTCGGTGCCGTTCCGAGCGCTCGCGTCAAGGGCGCTGGAGCCGATGTTTCAAGTTTTGCAAAGAGTTCCACAGTGGTGATCGGGGCGATCCCTAATTTGACAGGGATCGTGCGAAGCTCATTTTGAGGAACCGACAGCGTGCTCACAACACTCCAAATCGCCTTAAGAGTTCCCGCCCTGCTCTCCCTTCCTTCGAGCGTTACGGCAGCGGACTCCGGAATCTGTGTTCCTTGCTCGGTGCTCACTGCCTGTTCAGCATCTTTAAAAAAGAAGAACGCACCAATGCCGATTCCTCCTAAGAATAAGATCAGAAGAGTGACCAGCGCTATCAGTCGGGTATTCCAGTGAGAAGTGAGCGGCAGGCCGCTCGAGATGCGGAATACCTTGGAAGTATTCTGAAACGGCGAAGAAGCGCTTTGGGAATCTTGCGTTTCCTGCTTAATCCGTTTCTCACTTTCAGCGATTGCAATCGAGGCCTTGGACACCGGGCTGTGCTGCAGCATCTCTTCGACGTCGTTTTGAAACGTCCGGATGCGCTTTAAGTCGCCCTTGTCCGGATTTTGATTTTGTGCTGGTTCGGCCATGTCTCTATTGTCGCAAAAAAGTAGGTGCGAGCCAACTGTTATAAAAATTCGAAATTCAAAGCACGAAATCCGAAACAATATCTAAATTCTAATTTTTGACATTTTACCCATTTCGGGATTTTGAATTTGTTTCGGATTTAGGATTTCGTGCTTCTGATTTTCTTCTTTAAGCGGCTTTGCGTTTAACGAAGTTTGGGTCAGCATCCTTGATCGAAAGCTTGATGCGACCGCGTTCATCGATATCTTTGACGATAACCGGAACTTTGTCTCCGACGTGAAGCACCGATTCAACATGTTCGATACGGAACGACGCGATCTCGGAAACATGCACCAGACCTTCGGCAGAGCCGCCGCCAATCGCGACGAATGCTCCGAATTCAGCGATCTTCACCACTTCTCCTTCGGTTCGTTCACCCCGCTTGTATTCATGCGTTAACATTTCAATGAGCGCCGCAGCTTTGTCAGCACTTCCCTCTTTGCCAGAAATAAATATCGTGCCATCCTCTTCGATATCAATCGCGTCTACGCCGGTTTTCTCTTTAATGCCGTTGATAGTCTTTCCGCCTCCGCCGATGACGAGTCCGATTTGATCCTTCTTTACCCGGATGGTGATAATCTTTGGCGCGAGGGGTGATATATCCGAACGTGGCGCGGCAATTTCTTGCGCAATTACGTCAAGAATTTTGTAGCGAGCTTGTTTCGCTTTCTCTAGGGCTTCCGCAAGAATGGGAATCGGTATGCCGTCCACCTTTACGTCCATTTGCACAGCGGTAACGCCGACCTTGGTACCCGCAACCTTGAAGTCCATATCCCCGTGATGATCTTCGGGTCCTTGAATGTCGGTAAGCACTTTATATTTTTTCGGGCTACGCATCATGAGGCCTGATGCGATGCCTGCCACTGGAGCGGTAATCGGCACGCCACCGTCCATGAGGGCGATAGTGGAACCGCAGACCGATCCCATTGAAGTCGAACCGTTCGACGCGAAGGCCTCGGAGACCAAACGAATCGTGTACGGAAATTTTTCCATAGCGGGAATCACAGGAAGTAGGGCTTTTTCCGCGAGCGCACCGTGACCAATCATGCGGCGGTTTGTCGAACCGATACGTCCTGTCTCGCCGGTCGAGAATGGAGGAAAATTATAGTGGTGGAGAAAACGTTTTTTCCCTTCTTGTATTTCCATATTGTCGATGATTTGTGCGTCACCCGGGCCGCCAAGCGTCAGCACGGAAAGAATATGCGTTTGACCACGGTAAAACAGACCAGTACCATGCAACATTTTCGATATACCACCAGCCTTCGCAAAAAGTGGCCGCACATCGTCCATACCGCGTCCATCCGGTCGCCGGTTATGGTCAATCGCTTCATCATGAATAAGGTTATTCACTTCTTCCTCAAACAAGTTGTCAGCAACACTAGGTTTCTCACTTGGGAATCGTTCCTTGGCGATGGGCATCCACTCGCCCTTGAGCTCATAGATGCGAGCATTTCCCGCCTGCCCGAACACATAGTCCTTCATACGCGGCGTGATCTTTTCTCGGAACAATTGCTTTAAGGTTTCGGGAATGGTTGGTAACACCACCGCCTGCTTTTTCTTGCCAATTTCAGCGATGACTCTTTTCTGCCAGGTCTGAAGCTTTTCAATCTCCTTCTGCGCTTCCTCGAGCGCGGCTACAATAATTTCCTCCTTCACTTCTTTGCCGCCAACCTCAATCATGTTGATAAGTCCATCTTTTCCGCACGCCACCACATCCATCTCAAACTCGGGATTCTCCTGGCGGTCTTTGTAGATAGGGTTGATGATAAGGTGGTTCGTGTCTTTGAGTTTCCCGATGCGAACCGCCGAAACGGGGCTGTTCCATGGGATATCTGAAACGCCGAGCGCGAGCGATGCGCCGATAACCGCGAGCATATCCGGATCGTCTTCGTCAATGGAGAGAATGGTAATGACCACCTGCACATCACGGCGCATGCGCTGATCAAAGAGTGGACGAATGGTTCGGTCCACAATGCGTCCCGAGAGCACCGCTTCATCGGTCGGTCTTCCCTCGCGGCGGATGAATCGTGAGCCGAGGATCTCACCGGCGGCATAAAATCGCTCTTCATAATCAACCGTGAGCGGAAAAAAGTCCATCTCCTTCTCCCCTTTTGACATGGTTGCAGTGATGAGCGCGGTCGTGTTGCCATACTTAATAGTGACCGAACCGTTCGCTTGTTCGGCGAGATCGGTGAACTCGGCGGTGAGGGTTTTACCCCCGAGCTCAATAGAGAATTCTTGCTTGCGCATAATGCGAATATGCGAATGAACGAATCTACGAATGGCTACGAATAAGACTCACCTCTTACTCCTCCTTTTTTAAGGAGGTGGCCGATAGGCCGGAGGATTTTTCTTAGCCCTTGAAAATCCGTTTTCGCTTGAGATTGACCTCTAGATTGGAGACTTGAACACGCTGTTCAGGTCTGTATATCCAGAGACCAACCGTTAACTAATAATCAATTTCCAGTGTAGCAGAATCTCTTCAGTTTTTATATTTGACATATGGGCATGTTCGTGTAATGTTGTAAACAACGAAAGGAGTTCAATGAAAATTATCAAAGCTGGCACCAGATTTAGAACAACCCGAGGGCTAGTTATGGCTTTTGCCGGAGATGCTCCCATTCCTGAGGGCACGTTTGGAGAGGCAGTAAGGGTTAATCCCGATGGTCAAGACGGAGTCGTCTTCATGGTGACGTGGCTGGGACTTTCATTTTCAGCTACTACAGGATGCTACTTTTCTAGTAAGCTCCCTGATTATCTGGAAGTGGTATAATTTTGTGTGCCATGGGCGAAGGATTCACACCCCTTCGCCTTTTTCTTTACAAATTTCTATAAGCGTCTTTTCGGTGTTTGACCGTATACAGCGTTATTTCTTTTTTCGATTCATCAAGCCTTACAAAGACCCGCCATTCCCCGACTTTGTACTTACAGAGACCTTCCAAGCTCTTCGGTGTAAAGGCGAGCGGTAAAATCCCGTGATGAGACTCTTCAAGTTCGACAAGTTTTGTCGCAATACGTTTTGCGATGGGTCTATCGAGTCGTGCGAGCGCACGTTCAAATGTCGCGGTGGGAATGAGACGATACCTCATATCGAGCTTTAAGAGTCTGCCAGCTCCCCCCCCTCCTTTTTAACTGGTCCAATCGGGCACGGTGAAGCTCCGCCACCACTTTTTTGTCAGATAACATTAAAAAATCCTCAAGATGTTCCTTTGCGTCTTCTACGGCAACTATCGCGCCTACCATTTTCTGGAAAGTTGCTTTAGGGAGCGAAATATTTTTATTCTTTCGAGATGCTTTCATAGGGTCCATCATAGCACAAAACTAGGTCTTTTTCTTTTTTCCTAAAAGCAGTCTACGACTATTCCACTAACAGCTATAAGCTGGTCTTTTACCGCCCTCTCCCCAACAGATATTTCCTTGGATTTTCGTCGAGATCGAGAAAATCGTCGCACACCTCGAGAAGTTTGCTTGACGTTGATTTTCCAAAGGCGGCTACTTCCACCTGGCAGCCCTCATGCGTTTTCAAATATTCTACGAGTGGCGCAAAATCGCCGTCGCCCGAAACGATGATAACGGCATCGAGTTTGGGAGCGAGTTTGACCGCGTCGATCGCAAGTCCGACGTCCCAGTCAGCCTTTTTAGCGCCGCTTCCAAAAATCTGGAGCGGTTTCGACTTAGTTTCAATACCCACTTTCTCTAAAGCCTCAAAAAAGCCCTTCTCTTCTCCTCCTTCGGTGGTGATGAGGTATGCAATGGCCCTAATAAGCGCCCGATTTCCGACCACGTCCTTCAGGACCTGGCCGAAATTAACGTTCGCATGATAGAGATTCTTGGCACTGTGATAGAGATTTTGCGTATCAATAAAAACACCGACGCGTTGTTCTTCATGTTTGATGACAGTCATAAAAAAGAAAATTCGAAATACGAAATCCGAAACCCCAAACAATATCTAAAATTGAAAGAAAACAGATAAACCCCAAACAGGTCTCGTTTCGAATTTTTTAAATTTGATTGCTAAAATTTGCTTCGAATTTCGAGATTCAAATTTAGAATTTTGCAAAACTTACTTTTTCAGTTCAAGTTTGCGTATGATGGCATTATATCGCCTTGTATTCTTCTTTTGGAGATAGCGAAGATGGGACTGTCGATCTGCAACCATCGAAAGAAGACCACGCCTTGAATGCGTATCTTTTTTGTGCTCTTTAAGATGTTTAGAAAGCTCATCAATACGTCTCGTAAGCACCGCGATCTGCACTTCCGGAGATCCCGTATCTTTTTCGTGAATAGCGGCTTCTTTGATAACTTTAAGTTTTCTCGTTTTGGTTAACATAGGCAGTAAAATAGCACAAATACCTTTATGTTGCAACAGCATCGTACAAGTTCGGAATTCTTTGGTATAGGCATGTTTTCGATTCAACGACCGCCTGAGCCAGATAAAGGACAGTTATCCACAGGCATGTCCTTTACGATGTCCTTCAGAGGGGCGTATACTACTCAGCAGTCGGGGGAATGCTTAGATTGCATTGCCCTGAAATATAAGCAAGTAGAGCCTGTTCAGAGATCTTGTCTTTAAAGGGAACTTGAATCGAGCTCTTTGAATAGGCTCTACACCTGCTTCGGTTCTTTGAAAGAGAATACAGCCCTCTCTTTTTCGGAAGAAACATTCAAGAGAGTTCGACTCTGAGAAATATTTTCGCATCCTTATTTTATTTTTGGAACTTATCTTCTCAGACTAACTATTTCTGCTTTTTTCCTTCCGATTCTCCTATACCGGTCTGATATTAGTTCAGACTTAGGTACAAAGCCGCCCTTGGGTTACGCCTTCTTTCAAACAACTGAAAGAAAGCCGCCCTGTTGGGCGGCTTTCTTTTTAATGCCTATCCTTCCTAGAAGCTACAAGCTGTAAGCTTCTTACTTTACCCAGTGTTTCTTTCGTATCTCTTGCAGAGTCCTTTCTTCCTCGTTTTTCTTGCTCTGTTTAGCCTGTTTCCCTATTTTTTCAAGTTCTTTTTCCGGCAAGGCGTAGAGTTCTATGGCCTTTCCCTCCAAATATTCAGGCGTATTTTTGGCGGGATCGTCTAGCACTTCTTCCAAGAGCGCATGAAGCACGTGCCCAATTTTCGGTCCCGGAGCCGCTTTCGTGAGTTCGATGATCTTGCCGCCGTTTACCTTGAGCATTCCCACAGAAAGAGGGTCCCGCATAACCTCGTCGACCATAGAATGATACTTTCGTAGCCGGTATGGGCTCTCTTTGGGCCGTCCAGTGCCTATTCTGTCACAGGCTCTCACATCCATCAGGTTCCAGATATGATCCTTCCCCACTTTATTTACGATGCGCCTCACCGCTGAATTCGTTATCTGTTCAGTATCTGAAAAGAACATATGCCAACGAACCAATGTCGTCACCGCTTCGGTTATCTTTTTGGGAAAGGCAAGCCGCGCCATGATCTTTGCGGCTATTTTAGCTCCCACAACATCATGCCCATAAAATGTCCAATCTTTCTTCTCATCGGACCACCGTCTGGTTGCTGGCTTGCCGATATCATGCAACAGTGCGGAAAGTCGTGTTTCAAGGGGAAATCCTTTTTTAGCGCCGTGTTCAACGGTTCGCAGCGTATGTTCAAACACATCGAAAGAGTGTGCTTTGTTTTGCGCCACGCCGATTCCCTCTTCGAGTTCTGGGGCAATATGCGTGAGCAGTCCTAGTTTTTGACACAGTATCAAACCGATGTGCGGTCGCGGCGACATCACGATGCGGATAAATTCATCACGGATCCGTTCCGCTGCGATCTTTTTTATGTGATTTGCGTGTAAGGCGATGGCATCTTGAGTGGCTGGGTCTATCGTGAAATCAAGCTCTACTGCAATTCTGATAGCTCTCAGCATGCGCAGTGCGTCTTCGTCAAAACGAGCCTGTGGCTTCCCTACGGTCCGTACAGTCTTCTTTTTGAGGTCGGCCTGACCCTCAAAGATGTCGATGATCTCTTTAGGCAATTTAAGCGCTATCGCGTTGATTGTAAAATCGCGACGTTTCAAGTCATCTTCCAGTTTTGTGCTCCAGGTCACCGAATCAGGCCTTCGTTTGTCCGAATAATTCCCTTCCAGGCGATATGGCGTGGCTTCTACTACTTTGAGTGTGTCATCCTCGGTATTGTCCGTTACCACTCCTACTGTCCCATAGTCATTCTCGTAAAACGTATTAGGAAACGAAGCCACAATTTCTTCAGGCTTTGCATTAGTGGTGATATCCCAGTCCTTCGGCTTGCGTCCGATCAAAAGGTCTCGCACGCAGCCGCCGATGAGATAGGCCTCAAATCCACGAGCTTCAAGGGTTTCAGCGACAGAGCTTACTTCCTTTGGAATTGGGAATTTTGCGCTGTTTTCAGTCTTTTTCACTCCGATATTGTAGTATTTCTTTTGAAATTCGCCTAATTTAGCGTATGATTTGCCTTGTGCTCTCGTGGTGAAATGGACCTAGTAGTACCCCCAGAGACTCCAGTCGCTACAGGGCACGTGTCATAACGTCCGAGCTAAGATGCGCCTATGGTGAAATGGATATCATACCTGCCTTCGAAGCAGATGTTCCAGGTTCGAATCCTGGTAGGTGCAATGATTTTGCGTAACCGTTTATTTTTGCTATTCTTTTGTAGGTTGGAAATGCGGGTATGGTTTAGTGGTAGAACACGTCCTTGCCAAGGACGGGATTCGGGTTCGATTCCCGGTACCCGCA
>CAZOIN010000015.1:0-6727 GCA_964579985.1 uncultured Candidatus Saccharibacteria bacterium | reverse complement strand
GAAATCTCAAATCTGAAATTAGGCCAAAAGACGAGCGACCAAGGGAGCCCTATCGGAGCACCTTGCTGTTCGATGTAAACCTTAGTCATAAGAGCATTAACTATAACTCCCCTGCACCCTTTTTTGTAGCATGGGGGAACTTCGCGGAAGCCTTAGCCTCCGCAGTCAAGACGCCTTACGTTGGGATGGCTCCATAACGTAAACCCCCACACCTTGACCCTCGCACCAAACGTTTGTTTGGTGTGAGGACAAGTGGTCTACGACCATCTTCGAGAAGACCTGAACCCTGCGCATAAGCGCAGAGTATGATACACAAGGTGTGGTGGGTAAACAAAAAAGCCAGAATTTCATTGAGAAACTCTAGCTTTGCGATAAAAAAACTTTTCTTGAAACAGGTTGCTAGACTTTGATGCAACCAAGTGTGTACGGCATGTCGTTCGCGTACAGATATGGGGATAATACACCATCAATGTCTCCCCAAGTAATATCCTTGAGAGGCTTCGTCCTTTTTATTCGGCTACTGGGGAAGCCAGTCATTATTTCATCCGGATATTCCCATCTGTCTTCCTCGGGAATGTGCGCGTACCGCATGTCATGGTCGTCATAAAAGGTTAGTTTTATGCCCATTTTGTCAATTGTTTTCATACTTTTTCTTTCAGTTTGTTGTTCTGGAGTCATTCTAGCATAACTTGTCACTACTTTGAGACCCATTGTGCCGTGGTATCAATCCATTTCTCCGTGAGTTGCGGTGCTGAACTTAAACAATTTTCGCTAATAAGGAGCACAAACTTCTGAGGTTCTGCTTGCCAGATAGATTCTAAGTGAGCAACAAGACGTGAGACAATAACCAAGCTTTCACCGATAAGCTTGCCTTCTTTTTCAGAATACAGGTATGTAGCTCGATTGCCGATCGGCCAAAATGGCACATCGAAACCGAGTACGGTCACCTGCAATTGCTGTCTTAATTCGTGCAAGTAGAGATCAAAAAGACCGATATCAACAACATCCACTCGAGCTTTCCCTTTCACCTGATCTTGTAGATCGTGATAGGTAAGCCTTCCCTTCCAAAGATTCAGCACATTTTTCTTCTCTCGAAAGAAGACGGCTTTCTTGACCATCTCCAACACTGGGTCTTTTGTGGTGTCCATGTGCCGAAGAATGTTCCAGAGCCAGACTTCATCTCGTAGCGCAAACTCCTCCTTGTTGGCAGGGTTGAATTGCTCTTTAGTGATAAGTCCTTGCTCCAGAGCTCTCTCGATGAGATGTCGCACCAGTATTTTCATAGTCACTACTCGGTGGTGGTAATGGACCCAAACATGGGTTCGGTATCGGTCAAGTAACAATGCCTCCATGGAAGACAGCGCTTTTTCAGAATACGCAATGAGCCAACCTTTCTCGTCTTCTTCGATAAATACGGAGTCACAGAGAAGTCGAGTATCGTAATTACCGTACTCTCCGCCAGCGAGAAGTCCATCTCTCTGCGTTGAATCAATGCGGTCAGCGTCAATTTCTGAATCCACCACTGCCTTTATGACAAAGAGTGGATCTAGTGGATTTATAACTTTCTCGGTCATCAACCGCGTTAACGCTTTGCCAAGAGGTTCTGGAATCAAAACATCAGCAATCATTTGCTTGATGATGACCGCGCCGATTGCCTCGTGCAGTTTCCCGAAGCCGGTGACACCAGTCCAGTCCTCTGCAGGTCCAATGGGGTTGTCTTTTTTACCACTAGTTTTTGCCCATTTTCCGAGCGCTATTTCAAACAGGTGGCTCAATGGAAAATGTCCGATGTCATGAAGAAGGGCGTAAAGCCTCGTAAGCTGGACGAATTCTCCTTCTGTATTGAGTCCTGTCTGCCTTCGGAATGAGGTTGAGTAAGCTTCCCACTTCGGACTTTGTGTAAGGTGATCGGCTATCATTCCAGCCACCCGACAAGTGCCGAGAGCGTGTTCGAATCGAGAGGTGTTGAGCGATGGGTAAACGATGAAGGCAACATCATTTTGTCTAATGTGACGCAGTCTCTGGAAGAAGATATGGTCTATGACTTTTTTCTCCAGCTCGGTGAAGAGGATAGTGCCGTGCACCAAGTCCCGTATCCGCAAGGTATATTGCAACATATGTTTGTTTTTTCAAGGTGTGTATTTCCATGTTGCAGATTATCGCTTACGGGCAATATGTCAATGGCAGCACGAATATATTTTGAGTAAACCCCCACACCTTGACCGCAGGGCATTAACCCTGCGGCAAGGAAGGAAGACCCAAACCCTGCGCACACCGAAGGTAGTCGTAGACTAGCGCAGGGTATTACACACAAGGTGTGAGGGTAAAAAAAGACCCTCCGGAACCTTGCTAGAGTTCCAAAGAGTCTAAATTCAATGGGTTCGTTAAACGCGTCCCGTCGTTTTCGACCAATAAAGCCGAGAACGGCTGTAGGCTTTGTGGCACCGGCTTCTTACACGATTGCGAACTGCCGGATGGCAGTCAAGATTTCTCCGAGAACATGGTGTTATTTTCGGAGGAAACACCGAGTAGTAGATCGCTTTGATTGCTGGAAAAATTGCTACCAAAAATGGACAGACAACCACCGAAATGTATGCGAGCAAAATGATCGCAAGTGCGAGTGTGAAATGCATATGAGCCTTTTTTTTGTTGAGCAAGTCAACCTACTTGCGTATACCCAACTTCAGGGTATCACCAGAGGTGTTGCTGTCAAGGAACTGTAGGAGGATTCAACCTTTCACGTTGAACCTGCGCGCCCACAATTGAAGGGTCAAAAGCGCCCAGAGTTCCGTAAGATGATAGCCCCCGCGAAGATGGGACTCAAGGCGAGCTCGTACCTCCGTCCAATTGAAAAGTGTTTTGGTCGCTTCAGCATAGTCTGGCGAAAGGATTTCTCGCGCGGCTGTTGCGACGCTCTCGTAGCGGAGCCACTTGGCCCCGGGAGAAAACCAGCCGCGTTTGGGCTGGTGCAGCAATTCATCGGGTAGGTATCCGCGGAATGCTTCTTTGAGGATAATCTTCGTTTGGAAAAGCGAAACCTTCTGTGAAAGAGATATCGAATCGGCGAATTCGACAAGGGGAAGATCGAGAAGCGGCACTCTCGCTTCCAGTCCCGCTGCCATGGAAAGCTTGTCGCTTCGCAGGAGTGATTCATCGGGAAGCCAGCTCTTTCGGTCGGCACGCATGAACTCCGTTTCAAAATCCGACGAGTTATGGTGATTCACCGAATCAAAAAATCGTCGGGCAAAGAAATCTTGTGCGGCATGTGGATGATTCGCTTCGGATGAAAGAAATGGCTTGAGGACATCCTCCTTAAGAAAATGGAATTGTGTGAAGCGTTCAATTCCCGGAGCGGTATCGAGCTTCTTCAGGCGCGAAAATATAGAATCCGCGTTATTTCGAATCGCACTGGGCAATCGCCGGTAATAGGAAGAAAGAAGCGACCATCGATAGCGCTCATATCCGCCGAACAGCTCATCGCCGCCGTCACCGCTGAGCACCACGCTAACGTGCCCTTTGGCGAAACGCGCGAGCTTTAACATCGGGATGATGGTAGCGTTCGCAATGGGTTCATCGAGATGGTATACCGCTTCCTCAAGAAGAGGCATGATCTCTTCGGGAGCAACAAGCACTTCATGATGATTCGCGCCAAAGTGCTTCGCAGTGCTTCGAGCAAGCAGAAAATCCGCGTTGAATTTCTCGCTCTGCTCGCCCTCCCGAAGCTCGAAGCCGACGGAAAACGTCTCTATCTTTCCTGAAGCCCTCGTCATGCTTTCGAGTATGGCACTCGAGTCAACGCCCCCAGAAAGATAGAGCCCAACAGGGCGGTCGGACACCATCTGTGCCTTCACGCTTCTGTGTACTTGTTCCCGAAGCTCCTGCGCCAAAACCGGTTTTGACTGTAAAGAAGGTACTGGCGTCTTCCCTGCTCCGTAGTCGGAGATGTCGAGTTTCCCGTTTTGGTATCGGAGCATCTGCCCAGGAAGGAGCTTTTTGATACCAGCAAACATCGTAAGCGGAGCCGGCACGTAATTCACACGAAGGAAACAGTCGAGCGCGAGCGGGTCAATGCGCCGTGCTACTTCTCGATGCTCAAGGATGGCTTTTATCTCGGAAGCAAAGATGAGATTTGTTCCGTCAACATGATAGTACAGCGGCTTTACTCCTATTGGGTCGCGAACAAGATAAAGCACTCTTTCCTTTTCATCCCATAGCGCAAACGCGAACATGCCTTGTAGGCGTGTAAAGGCTTTTTCACCCCACGCCGCAAAAGACGCGAGAATAACTTCAGTGTCGCATTCGCTTTTAAATGGATAGTGGGAAAGCTCCGTTTTGAGCTCGCGATAGTTATAGATCTCGCCATTGGCAGACACGACAAATCGACCGTCGTAACTTTTCATAGGCTGGGCTCCGGACTCGGAAAGATCGATGATTGCGAGACGATTATGTCCCAGCGTGATACCCTGCGCGCTAAAAACACCCGTGCCATCAGGACCTCGATGCGCAGTAACAGTATTCATCTTTTTTATGAGCGTTTCGTCGCTCCAGGAAAAGCCGTTAATACTACACATAGACCCATATTGTAACTTATAAATCGCGCCTCCCAAGGCATTGACACTACGCGAGATATGTGCTAACCTAGTTTTGACTTTCATTCGACAACAACAATCGGAAAGGACAGCACCTTATGAAAATGAAATTCGGAATTGCGAGTATGTCGCTCTTTCCCCTGCCACTTCACACCATTCTGCGTAAAGCAAGCAAAGCAGGATTCGACTTCGTTGAAGTCTTCCTTGTGGGAAAATGGAACACCGAAAAGGTGGCACACGCTATTGAACGTGCGGCGCTCTTAGGACTTGAACTCCACTTCCACCAGGTCTGGACAACGCAGAGTTCGCAGGCGAAAGACAAAAGAGTGAATCAAGTTCTAACACTGTTTGGCATTCTTCCCCCTGATAGATACAAACTGAATGAGTGGATACCCGAAAATGCGCGACCTTTGGTCGCCTACGCAGACCGAATCCCGGAACTTGTCGGGCAGGATGGCATCTGGTTTCAATCGATCGCAGAACAACGCTCGCTCAAAGACCCAACCCCACGCCTTTCTTGTCCAGATTTTCGAGAGCGGATTCGCAGGGGAAGACTTGACATTGTGTTCGACACGATGCACTACATTGAGTACCTTCGTGGCGAATCTGGGATTGAACGCTGTGCATTAAACACTTTGCACATCCTCGCTGAATGGGAAAAGTTCTGGACAGCATTCTCCGCACAGGTGCGTGAAATCCACTGGAACGATTTCTCAAGAGAGCGAAACCTCTGGCCGGGAACCGGAATGGCCCCACTCCGGGAGTTCGCACAAATCGTGCAAAAGAGTGGTTGGAACGGATGCGTTGTGCCGGAAGTTCGGCCGCAACTCCCCCTTCCATACGAAGCAAAAGATCTGCTCGAACTTCGGAAGAAAATGGGGGCATATTTCAGATAACTTCATAGTATATTTAGCATTTGCTCACAGCCGTGAGTAAATGCTAAATCTCAAGGATTGCTTAGGCGATCCTTTTTTATTGCAGAAATAAGTAGTGTATCAAAGTGAATCCTTAACTTTTTGCAACAATAAAATTGTACGCCAACGGAAAAGTGGCGGGAAAATCTCGATTGGGACGAAGACGCATAACGAGCGCGTCGGCAACCCAAAGTATCGGCAGGAAAACCGCGTGGAGAATGCTCGGAACAAGCGAATCAAGTTGTTCGTAAGCGGCAAGAAAAGGACCGCGTCCTATCGGCACAAGGGCAATTATTGTAAAACCATTCTTCACAAACAATTCATGGAGCGCTTCGCCGGTAAAACGCACGAAGTCGTGCGGATCGGGATGTACATTCACCAGAAAAGGAACGGTGCCCAAGAGTTTTCCTCCTGGCCGTAACAAGCGGCGTATTTCGGCGAGCACTTTGTCATGCGCATTCAGATGTTCGAGAATATTGAAAAGAAACACCGCCGTCTGCGAATTATCGGACAGCGGGACGCTTTCTTTGGTGATATCGAGCACGAAGTCCGTGTTCGGCCGCGCGATGACGTCAACCGTCCGCAGGTTTGCTTCCTTTTCGATGGGAAGAAACCGGTAATGGCTGGCGCGTCCGCCGCCGCCTCCGATATCAAGGAGGTTGCCGGAGAGCGGTTCACGCCCCAACCAAAACAGATTGGTCATCGTCCGGCTGACGGCTTTTCCGCGTACTGCCTCGCGAAGCACCGGAGTAAGCCCGGGACGAAAGGGGATGGCATCAGACATAATAGTTAAGTATCTTAGGGATAAGCGCCTGCAAGCTGTGATCGCGAAGAATGCGTTCTCGATACGAAACCAAAGAAGGATTGCGAAGATACAACTGTATGCTGTCCGCGAATACGTCTGGATTTTCTGGCAGTATTTCTGCATCGGGAAGTATTCCGCGATAGGATTCGTTGGAAGTGAACACCTTGATGTTCATACTCATCGCTTGGAGTACCGTCTTGTTCAGAGCGCCGACGTTCGCGTGATTGATAAAGACATCAGCCTTCCCATAATAGTCCGGGACCTGCCTAAAAGGAACACCGCCGATGAATGAGACTGGCAGGCGTTCTGTGCGAACCCGCGCGAGGAGCAGCTTTTCGTATTCCCTATCCTTCTCTGTAATCGCGGCGCCGATGATCTGTATCGTGTGCGCTACTCCCCGCTTCAAGAGTTCCTTTGAA
>CAZOIN010000014.1:0-4519 GCA_964579985.1 uncultured Candidatus Saccharibacteria bacterium | reverse complement strand
AAAGGTTAATCAATGAAAACGAAAAAACGGGTGTTCCTTCTTATCGGTATGGCGCTATCCCTGCTTTGTGGAAGCGGTTGCGTGACTGGCGGCGGCTATTATGGATACTCCGGCTACGACTATTGGGGTC
Organism: uncultured Candidatus Saccharibacteria bacterium; assembly: GCA_964579985.1. Lineage (GTDB taxonomy): Bacteria > Patescibacteriota > Minisyncoccia > Phycocordibacterales > UBA10002 > UBA10002. Next base: position 4,389 of record CAZOIN010000014.1, on the reverse strand, counting down.
CACCCGCAGTCTATTACTACCCGAATTATCATATGTACTCGCCTCACGGGCACGGGCATCACATGCACTCGCCTCACGGGCATCACGGGCATCGCTAACAATCGGTGGCAGGCACATCGAGCCCACTCGTCTCGAGTGGGTTCTTTTCTTTGTTTTTCCCGTTAGAGAGAGACAAGCCGCCGCAGGTGGCAGCCCGACTCCGTGTCAAATGATTTAACTTAAACATCGAAGCGGTGGTCCTAGGCCTCCGCCGCTCCGACATATATAATGAAATGATGCGGCGTGTTATTTTAATTGGCGGGAGCATCCTTTTTGGTCTTTTGGTACTGTTTGGGACGCAGAAACGAGCAGAAACTCCTTCAATACCGCTCCCTGCTGATGCCGTGTCTGTACCCACTTTTTCTCAAAGTGAGCTTTCGATTGGAAAAGCCGCCATCTCTGTCGAGCTTGCGATTACGGAAGAAGAGCGGGTACTTGGCCTTGGGAACCGGGAGGCGATCGCTCCCGATGCGGGAATGCTGTTCGTATTTCCCCAATCTGATTTTCAGGGTATTTGGATGAAAGGGATGCAGTTTCCTCTTGACATCGTATGGCTTGAGAAAGAGCGAATAGACACAGAACGAGGCGAAGTGCGATTGCGCATCGTGGATATAAAAGAAAACGTAGCACCCGAGACCTATCCAGAAGTTTTCTTTCCGAAGATGGAAGCATCATACGTTTTGGAAATGAATGGAGGCGCGGCAGAGAGAAACGGCATCGCTATCGGTTCCGTTCTTACATTGAAGAAAGTAATAATATTGTCAATATCTTCTTTTTGGGGTAATATACATACCGGTTTATATCGGGTAATCGCTCCGGATTTCTCGGAGAGGAAAGTCCGAACACTGCTCCGACTGTTAGTCGGAGAGAATGGTAGCGGGTAATGCCCGTCTCCAGCTGTACTTTTATTATTTGCGCGCGCATTACGGTGGCAACAAGGTGGAACACACTTTTCACCTTAATTCAGCGCTTACGCGAATGATAAAAGTACGGCTGGACGAGATGCGAACAGAGACGCCGCGCGACGAAAGAAGCGCGGAATCCCGCAGGGATTAGTTCCATGGTAACATGGGTGCTAAAACAATCTGCCACTGGCAGATTGTTCGCACGAACATTTTGCGGAGCAAAATGTTTTAGTGAAACGGCTAAATTCTTACTTCAGTGCAAGGCCGTGCCCCCACTATTTATAGTCGGGGAGTGCCGCTTGACCCTAAGAGCAATTTTGGGGCTAGATAAATGATTATCGTCCAGCTGTAGTTTCAATATAAAACCTCAGCATGAAGATGCGCAGGGGTACATGGCGGATTGATTTTATATTGAAACTACGGCTGGATACAGAATTCGGCTTATAGGTATAAATCGAAAAATAACAAAGCCCCGGAGACGGGGCTTTGTTGCGGTAGAATCTGGCCTTGTCCACAGATTGCACAGTTTTCTCAACCGACTATAATTACGAGAAATGAAAACGATTCGTTCGTGATTCGTGCACATACTCGAGGGAGTTCATGAGGTAGTAAAGCGTTTAGTTTAACCTTTTTAGTTATTATGACAAAATCTGATTTGAGTGTCGGCGCGGTGGTAGGCGAAGCTATAGAAGAGCGGGGGATCGAGCGAGTTGCCTCATGGTGTCTCCTCCTCCTTGCCTTTCTTTTACCAATATTTTTTGTACCGGCACTTTCTTTCCCGATTCAGTTTAGCAAGGCACTACTGCTATCAGGGCTTGTGCTAGTCGCGTTCTGTCTCTGGGTGGCGGCACGATTAAAGGACGGCCGGTTCGTTATTCCCAACTCCCCCTTACTTTTCGCGCTCGCTGTCGTGGTGGGATTTTCTGCGCTCTCAGGTCTTTTTTCCGGGTCAATTGCCGCATCGCTACTTGGACAAGGATTTGAGATTGGGACAACACTCAATATTTTGATCCTCTCTGTGCTCACCTTTCTCATTCCGGTGATGTTCCGCAAGAAGGAACAGATCTTCGGGAGCTATCTCGCCTTTCTCGCCTCATTCTTACTAATCGCGCTGTTCCATCTCTTTCGCCTCCTATTCAGTCCGGATTTTCTTTCTCTCGGCATCTTTCCCGATACGGTTTCTAACACGATAGGAAAGTGGAATGATCTCGGAGTGTTTTTCGGAGTTTCCACGCTGCTCTCCCTTATTACGGTGGAGTTCCTTTCGCTTAGCTGGCTCTTCCGGACACTCATCTATCTTTCCCTCGCCATATCGCTTTTCTTTCTTGCTGTCGTTAATTTTTCCATGGTCTGGTTCGTCTTAGGATTATTCTCCCTTATCTTCCTCGTATACCTTATTTCATTCAGCCGTTCAAATAGCTCGCGAGTACAAGGCGAAGGGGACACCGAGACAGTTTCCATGGGTGCATTGCCGCACCGCCGCCTTCCGGTTCCTTCGCTCATAGTGCTTCTTATCTCGGTGATCTTCATCCTGGCGGGAAATACCATAGGGAATCAGATCGGAACCGCGCTAAATATCTCGCAGATCGAGGCTCGTCCTTCGTGGAGTGCCACATTCCTTGTTGCTCGCCAGACGCTCATCAAAAATCCGCTGTTCGGGGCCGGGCCGAACCAATTCATTTCCGAGTGGCTCAAATACAAGCCTGAAGGCATCAACAGTACTATTTTCTGGAACGTTGATTTCGACTTTGGCGTAGGTCTCATACCGACATTCCTCGTGACTACGGGTATTCTCGGAATGCTCGCATGGGTCGCGTTCTTTCTCGCATTCCTCTATTTCGGCTTCAAGGCGATCCTTTCAAATTTCGGAAGTACGCGTTCCCAGTACCTTGTACTGTCTTCGTTCTTCGTCTCGCTATTCCTTTGGATATTCACTATTTTCTACATTCCGTCGCTCACTATCTTTTTCTTAGCATTTCTCTTCACGGGACTCTTTATCGCTTCACTCACCATTCTGAATATGGCGCCCACTAGGACCATTTCCTTCGTAAGCGATCCGCGCGCCGGCTTCGTCTCGGTGCTTCTCCTTATCCTCCTCCTTATCGGAGGCGTTACCCTTGGGTATGTTTTGGTGCAGAAATATGCGGCCTCCGTCTTCTTTCAGCAAGGCGTGATCTCCTTCAATACTGAGGGCAGCATTGACAAATCGGAAAAGCTGATCGCGCGTGCTGCCGCGATGGATCCTAGGGATCTCTATTATCGTTTCCTTACCGAGCTTAGCTTGATGCGTATGAATGCGTTGCTTAGTCAGTATCCCAACACTGTCTCCGCTGAGTTAGTACGTACCAAGTTCCAAAGCATGTTAGGCACCGCGCTTCTAAACGCACGACTGGCGGTAGCGCAAGGCCCCCAAAACTATCAGAACCACATGGTTCTCGGTCGTGTATATGAAGCCGTGGTGCCGCTTAAGATCGAAGGGGCCTACGAGGCCGCGCTTACGTCCTATACTGAGGCTCTCATGCTGAATCCGAAAAGTCCCGCGATTCACCTCATCATGGCAAGGCTTGAGGCCGTCAAGGGTGATAATGCGAAGGCGCGCGAGAATATCGCACTCGCTCTTCGGGAGAAGAACAATTACACCGAAGCTATTTTCCTTCTCTCACAGATCGAAGCTCAAGAGGGCAACATTAAAGCGGCTATTCTCTCGGTAGAAGCGGCATCGGTCATCGCTCCGGACGACCCGACTGTGTTCTTCCAGCTTGGACTTCTCCGGTTCAATGACAAAGATTACCGCGGTGCGGCAAGTGCTCTGGAACGGGCGGTTACACTCAATCCGGTCTATGCCAACGCAAAATATTTCCTCGGTCTCTCATATGAAAAGCTGAAGCGCACCGCTGAGGCGATCACCCAGTTCACAGACCTTAAGGTGACCAATCCGGACAACAAGGAAGTTGATCTTATTTTACAGAATCTCAAGGCAGGAAGGGATCCGTTTTCGGACGCGGCTCCTCCGGTTGACGCGGCTCCCGAAAAACGTTCCAAACTTCCCGTAGCGGAAAAAGAGACGGCTAAAGAAACAACTCCTGGTCTTCCTCAGGATGAAGAATAGCGAATGGTTAAAGGAATTTTTCGATTTATAGAACGAGAGATAAGCGGACTTCACGAGGCCGCTTATCTTTTGGGTTTCTTCGCGCTCCTCTCCCAGATCCTTGGATTCCTCCGAGACCGCCTACTTGCGTCGTATTTTGGCGCGGGAGAAGTGCTCGATATCTATTACGCCGCGTTTCGGGTACCTGACCTCATTTTCATTTTGAGCGCGTCGATGGTGTCGCTTTCGGTGCTCATTCCGTTTCTTTCACGAAAACGCGAGGAAAGCAAAGAAGCCGCGCGCGCGTTCCTCGACTCCGTGTTTTCCGCGTTTTTCATATTCATCCTGCTTGTGAGT
>CAZOIN010000013.1:0-7594 GCA_964579985.1 uncultured Candidatus Saccharibacteria bacterium | reverse complement strand
AAATTTAGCATTTGCTCACGGCCGTGAGCAAATGCTAAAAAATAAAAATGAAGAGGGGAAAGAGGGGGTAACCGTTAAAGTCAGATTTAACGTCGCGAGCGGCACCTACATTCGCTCACTTGCCGAAGAATTCGGCCGCCGGCTCGGCGTTCCAGCGGCGCTCGCCAGTCTTCGGCGGACCGGTATCGGTGAGTTTAAAGTGGAAAATGCGCAAAAAATGAACCCGCTGCCGTAAAGGCACGCGGGTCAACCGTTAAGGAACTTTTTGATGTGTTTATAGATTCTTGGCTCGATTGATTTTGAGAAGCCGAAATGACCGCCAGTACGGATGGTAATAAGTTTCGCACCAGTTTTTCTCGCGAATGTTTTGGTGCGTGAATAGGGAACAGAACCGTCGTCTTTGGCATGAAAGAGAAGAAGTTTGCTGCCGTCAATCGTATTTGCTTCTTTCACCGGACTATAAAATTCATTCCGGCTTAAACGACTCCAGTTCTTTTTAGAGAAGCGATAGGCGTTTCCGAAACCTAGCGGCAAAAATGCGCCAAGTTTTTCCACCGGTTCATCTTTGGACGGTGCTTCCCAGTCAATGACTGGGGCAAAGGCGACGGCTTTGGTAACGCGCGAATCGCGGGAGGCGAGAATGGCGGCCGGCCCACCGAAACTGCCACCCAATATGAATAACTGTTGAAAATTAACCTTTAACTTTTTACCAGACCATAAGTCCACAAAACCACGCGGAAGCTCATCTATGACATCCAAAATATCTTCGTGCGGAGAACGTTTCAGAAATTCACCGTCACTCTCCCACGTGCCGCGGTAGCGGGGGAAGAACACCCAAAAACCTTTCCTCGCCCAGAATTCCATCGTCTCTTTCGCTTTCGGCACTCCGGGCATTCCACCGCAGAAGATAATCACTTTCCGTGACGGCCTTGAAGGAGGTAAAAACTCTGTGACGATATCCTTTTTGAATCGAGTTCGCATCATAGAGGCGATACTATTAAATTACAAGATATCAAATAGGTCAAGTTTCTAATTTTGGGAAACCCCATACAATACAGGCATATATCATTACTCATTATTTATATTTCATTTTTATATGGAACCTACGACAAACAACGCGTCAACGAAGATTATAAGCGCTCTTATTATTGGACTTCTGGTGGGATTTTTTGCGGGAGTGTTCTGGCAGGAACGCCGTGGAACAGGAACGGTGCCAGCGGATATTTCCACAGAGGCTTCAAAAGCCCAGGTTGCGAAAGAAGTCACTCTTGTACCTCCTACTACGACGGCAAAGACGAAAGCCGCAAATAACCTATCAGTAGGTCTTCTGGTGACCGATCAGCCTGCAGCCGATCTTGTAGAAATAGCGAATCTCAATGCCAAGGAGATTCTTTGGGTTGCCGTGCGAGAGGAGAAAGGCGGCACGCTCGGGAATATCTTGGGAGCGCAGAAAGTATTCGTGGGCGATGGGCAGAAAGTCATAGTTGAACTACTTCGTCCCACCGTTCCCGGCGGGACGTACAAAGTAGTCTTGTACAAAGATATCGGCACACCGGCATTCAACTACCGCGAAGATGTGGTGGTGGAGGGAGTGGAAGGAAGGTTTATTGCAAAGTGACACAAAACAAAGATCCGCCAGTTGGCGGAGACTATGTTTTGTGTCATCCCCGTAGGCGGGGATCCAGATTATGCCTCTCTCAAAAATCATCCCCATTCTTCAGCGTAGCGGCATCGCCGTCATTCCTACCGACACCATCTACGGCATCGTCACGAGGGCGTGCGACCGTAAGGCGGTCATGCGCCTGTACCGCCTCCGCCGACAAACGGCCAGAAAGCCGTTTATCATTTTGATTGACCATATTGCGCGGCTTCGTGAATTCGGGATACACACAACTCTGGTGCAGAAACAATTCCTTGAAAAAGTCTGGCCCGGCAAGGTGAGCGTGGTACTTCCGTGCAAAGCAAAAAAGTTCGCATACCTTCATTTGGGAACCGGAACGCTTGCGTTTCGTCTGCCCCACTCCAGAAGACTTCAAGCGCTTCTCAAGAAAACCGGCCCGCTGGTCGCGCCGAGCGCGAATCCGGAAGGGGGGAAGCCGGCAGAAACAATCACTGAAGCAAAAAACTATTTTGGCAGCCGCGTTGATGCGTATGTCGGTGCCGGCCGGCTTCAGGGAAAACCGTCAACGATTATTTCGCTGCTCGGTTCTTTTCCGAAGGTCCTTCGGAAAGGGGCGGTACGCGTAACATTACCCACAGCGGATAGGGTTGCAAATATGAAGCGTCCGCGATAGCATTTAGGTACAACTTAATAGTAATATCCAGAGTGAGGGGAGAGAACTAGCTCGATGATCCTCCGGCAACCATTCCCTGTGAGGGAGACGGTGCCAACCCTAGCCCCATTGGGGAAGGATACATTCAAAAACCTTTCCTGACGGAGAGTTTTTTAATGATTAATTTCCAAAATCTATGCATATACACGATAGACAAACCTATACCGTCGAAAGCGTCACCTCGGGTCACCCTGACAAAGTCTGTGACCAGATATCGGACGCGATACTCGATGAATGTCTACGGCAGGACAAGATGAGCCGTGTTGCAGTTGAGACGTTCGGCAGTCACGGGCATTTGGTGATCGGCGGGGAAGTTACCACCACCGCAAAAGTTCCCTATGAGAAAATCGCACGAACACTCTATAAGAATATCGGCTATGACAACAAACTGGACGTACAAGTGTTTATTGTCGAGCAGTCACCGGATATTGCGCAGGGCGTAAATACCGGCGGAGCGGGAGATCAGGGCATTATGTATGGATTTGCGACCAAGGAGACCAAGGAGTTTCTCCCCGAAGGAGTCGTGCTGGTGCATAAGCTTGCGCAGAGGCTTCAGGAAGCACGCGAAAAAAAGCAGATTAAGTGGCTCTTGCCCGACGGCAAAACGCAGATCACCTACCAAGCTGGCAGGATAAGCGCGGTACTTGTCTCGACCCAACATGAAAAAGGAATACATCAGGAAGATATCGTCTCAGAGGTCACGAAAAAGATCATTAAGCCCGTGCTTGACGGCCTTCCCGGAGTGGAGATTCTGGTGAATCCAACGGGAAATTTCGAACTTGGCGGATTCGAGGCAGACACGGGACTCACGGGCAGGAAGATTATGGTAGACACCTATGGCGGACTCATTTGTCATGGCGGTGGCGCGTTTTCGGGAAAAGATCTCACGAAGGTGGATCGCTCCGCCGCATACATGTGCCGCTTCGTGGCGAAAAATATCGTCGCAAACGGCTACGCCAAAGACTGTCTCGTTTCGGTTGCCTATGCCATCGGGCACATTGATCCGCTCATGGTGCACGCCATTGATGAAAAAGGGAGGAGTTTGGCAACGTTGGTAAAAAAGCACTTCGACTTCCGACCACTCGCGATTATCGAACGGCTCGACCTTCGAAAACCGGTGTTTCTCCAAACCGCCGCCTACGGACACTTCGGCAAAAAAGGTTTACCGTGGGAGGAGATTGTGAAGTTATAATCACGGAAAAAAGAAAATGAGAAAAAAGGCGCTCCACTGGAGACGCCCTCTCTGCTTACATCACTTGAATCGAAATCACTTCATGTCAACAATGTGTCAAAAAGAACACGCCAATTCGGAGCACGATAGCAACCGGTGAACACGTTGGTGTTCGGGTCCACGCGTCGGAAAAATACGTTTTCGTCCGCAGGTTGATCCGTTTGAATCTCATAAAACCAGAGGGGGCACGGATTGGGACAGACCATGCAGGGGATTCTCGATCTCATAGTCGCAACGACCACCCGGAGCGTTTTTTCGGCCTTGCGACTTCGCGCATGAATGTCTTGCCCTCCCTGCGAAACGACGCTGGGAATTCTGAAAAGCGCAGCGTCATAGTGCAAATCTACTTTGGGAATGCCGCCTCTCGTGAAGTCTAAAAGGGTTCGAGTGGTAATGACTTGCTTAATGCCGCGATACTTCAGGAGAGCTCCTATGGCCGACCAGCAATGCGTTTGTAATGGATCAAAGATGAAGACATTCATAGTTCAGTAAGGGCGTTCTGAATTGAGGTTTTGTATGATTTCTCCCGTTAGTATAGGGCGATCAGTTGGCGCGTCAAGTCGTCGTGCTAGAATAGCTCAATGAAAAAAGTAGCAATTTTCGACATAGACGGGACCATCTTCCGCTCCAGTCTGCTGATACAACTTGTTCTGCGGTTTATCGAGGAGGGCATCTTCAGCAAAACGGTCGCGCAGGATTTTGCGAGGCAAAAACTCGCGTGGCTCGATCGCAAAGGCGACTATGAGACGTACATCATGGCGGTGGTAAGGGTGTTCATAGAAAACATCAAAGGGGTCTCATACGAAGATTTTTCGCGCATCGCCGAGGAGGTTGTCGCCGAGCAAAAAGACCGAGTGTATCGTTTTACGCGCGACCTCATCAGGGAATATAAAAAGAAAGGTTATTTTTTGCTCGCGGTTTCGCATTCTCCGAAGGGCGTGCTCGACCATTTTTGCAAGCGGCTCGGATTCGACAAAGTCTACGGCCTTTTTTATGAGACAGGTCCATCGGATAAATTTACCGGCAAAATCGCCGACGAGCATTTTATGTTCAACAAGGCGCTCGTGGTGAAGCGCGCGGTTGAAAAAGATGGGCTGACGCTCACAGGCTCGATTGGCGTGGGGGATACGGAAAGCGACATTCCTTTTCTGGAATTGGTGGAGGAGCCGATCTGTTTTAATCCGAACGCGAAGCTCTACGCACATGCAAGGCGCAATGGGTGGCGGGTTGTCGTCGAACGCAAGGACGTCGTCTACGAAATCCAGTAAATATGGACTTAACGTAACTCCGAGCATCAGATCCTCGGAAACAGATCCTCGGAAACGGCTCTGCTACGTGCTCTCGGCATCGTTTTTCAATGCATCTGTGCAGTTCCGCCAGCTGGCGGATTCAGCAGAACGATCAAAAACTACAATAAAAAAACAACGTGCTGTCACCACGTTGTTTGGTATTTGCTCACAAGGTTGAGTAAGGATATGGCTCGAAGAAAAGGCTTTCAAACAAATCTTTCAAAATTGATCACTTTCTGCCATTAAGAAATGGCTTTGTTGAGAGCCTGCTCGGTTTTGTGAGCAAATACGTTGTTTGAGAAGAGCTAGTCCTTCACGCTTTTCCCGTGAGTTCCGCCCAGTTTTGTTTAGGGCGGAGACGTTTCGACCCCTTCGCGCAGAGGGGGCATACTGCCGGGCCGTCCCAGACCGTAATGTCGTAATGGGCAAACGGAACTATTTTGGTGTCCTCAATTTGCCATACGTTTGATCGGTGGACGAGCACCCCCGCCACCGGAGCAAAGGTAACTGGTGAACCATTTCCTGCTCGGATGCCGTTTCGCACCCGCATGAAGGTATCGGAGGTAGTCATGAGCTCCTCAACTTGCAGAACCACTTCACCTTCCTTAATTTTGAACCGTTTCCAGTCCTGTGCTTTGTCGGCTCCTTTTTCTGTGAAGTCGTGTTGTGCGTTGAGCCAGATAGCTACATTCTGCGAGAACACGGCTCCTGCGTGATCAGAACCAATAACCCAGTCAATCGGTCCTGGGTACACGTCTTTGATGCTCTTAGCAAGAGCTTGTGCAGCGACATAGCACACATTTGAAAAACGAAGCGCTCGCAGTGTGTCCACAAATCCATCACTGCATTTGCCTGTTGTAAGCTCGGCGTGCGGCATAGCGGGATTTCCTCCATGAATCCAGAACGCTTCGGCTGCTTCGAGCATCTCGCGCAACTTGGGTTCGGTCAGCGAATGGTTTGTGTAGTCGATCCACGCAACATCGCGAAGTTCTTTTTTGGTCATACCGTTACCGCTCCTTTCAGGATTTGAGTTATTTGGGTGTGAAGTTTTTCCGTTTCTCGTCTTGCCACTTCAGCGAAGTCCTCGCCGCTTGAGGCGAAGATGATTCCGCTTGAAGAGTTGATGATCATTCCCTGTCCATTGCCGTCTTTCCCCGCATTCACGGTTTTCTCAAGATCGCCTCCTTGCTTGCCGATACCGGGGATGAGAAGAGGGAAGCCGTCTCCGACAATCTTACGGACGTTGGCAAGTTCTTCCGGTGCGGTTGCCCCAACCACAAGAGCGCAGTTGCCGTTCTTGTTCCATTTCCTTGCCACATTGTGTGCGACGAGCTGATAGAGCGGTACCGCCCACTGGGTCGGGTTGCCCATAGGATCCTGGTCTAGCACCTCACGGCCTACTCCTTCATACAAGACTTCATCCTTTTCAACCCACACTGATTGATTTTGGAATTCGGCGGCACCTTTGTTTGAAGTCCGGCAAAGGACGATGATTCCCTTTTCCGCTCGTTCAAGGAACGGTTGAAGGGCTTCGCTTCCGAAATAAGGATTAACGGTTACGGCATCGGCACCAAATACGTCAAATGCTTCTTTGGCGTAGCCCCGATTGGTATTTCCAATGTCGGCGCGTTTGCAGTCAAGGATGACAGGAACATCCGGCGCCACGATTTTGATTGTTTTAACCGTCGTGATGAGGTCACTAAGACCTTCCAGACCGCGGTCGGCGTAAAAGGCGATGTTTGGTTTGTACGCGCAGACCAAATCATGCGTTTTTTTGATGATATCATCGTTGAACTTTCTTACCCGTATTGGGGGGAGCCCCGCATCGGCGCACTGGGGAACTTTTCCCCACTCGCTGTCCAATCCGACGCAGACGAACTTACCCTCAGCCCATTTGGCTCGGAGCATTTCCATGAAGTTTCTCATAGGTCAGTCTATTCAGTTGTTTTATGTGCGAAAATCGCCTTAATTCAGGCGAAGTTACCCACTCGGGTTTCCGCTTTGCATACTACCCCCCCCACAGCGAAAAGCAAGAAAACTCTTCAGAAATAGTTAGGGAGCATTTGCCCCCACGGATAAACGTGTTTTTTGACTTTATTTTAAACATAGGCAGAATATCTCTAGAGTTCGTTGGCAATTCCGCCAGACTCTTACACAGAAAGTGAGGTTACTCATGTATCTGATTCAAGGCTGTTGGTTTCAGACAAGAACCGCGTTGGATATTGAGACTGATTCATTTTCGGATCCAGTAGCGGTGGCAAGACTGGCGCTTCTTCGAGCCATGTTTTACGGCGTACTCCACCCGGAACTGGAGTGCTGCGGTTACCTCTTTCATCCCGATCGGGTGAACTATCCCGTCCCGGCAGAAGGCTGGATACGGGACGAGTGGGGAGAGTCTATCCTCTATGACGTTTCGGTGACTACCGAAACGGCATCGTTTACTAAAGTGTATAGCCATCGCAAGGATACGATCGTCTGTACGTTTTTGGAAAAGAGCGGAAATATCTGGATAGGAGAATACAGCGGCGAAATAGTCGGCGTGGGGGCGATGTGGGCTTCAATCGTTCCGCTTGCGCGCCAGTTCTTCGAGCCAGCCAATTTTGCCCGTTTAGCCAAAAAAGCCGTTCTGCATGAATGGCACGACCACCGGAGGAATTAATGAACGAACGATACTGTTTTGTTTGCGGCGTTGCGATTGCGGAGTGTATGGGTTTTACGGTGGCGGGCGATTTTATGCTCGC
>CAZOIN010000012.1:0-3237 GCA_964579985.1 uncultured Candidatus Saccharibacteria bacterium | reverse complement strand
AAATGAGCGAACGCTTTATTCGCCTCGGCCATCTTGTGCACGTTCTCGCGCTTCTTCACTGCGTCGCCTTCGTTCTTCGCGGCAAGCATGAGTTCCTCGGCGAGCTTCACGCGCATAGGTTTTCCTTTCTTCCCTCTTGCGGCACCGATGAGCCAACGGAACGCGAGCGCGGTGCGACGGTCAGGCCGTACTTCAACCGGCACCTGGTAGTTGGCGCCACCGACACGGCGGGAGCGCACTTCCATGAGCGGAGTGATATTTTTGAGCGCGTTGTCGAACACTTCGAGCGGATTTTCGACTTTTTGTTTTTCTTTGATGATGGCGAGCGCGCCGAATACGATTTTTCGGGCAGCCTCTTTCTTGCCGTCATTCATAACGTAGTTAATCAGCTTCGTTACCTTCTGCGAATTGTAGATCGCGTCGGGTTGGAGTTCTTTTCGGTTTTTTACTTTTCGTCTCATGTTTTCGTATAACGTGTAGCGTGTAGCGTGTAGCGTGTAGCGGAAGAAATTGTTAAGGCTTTCTCGCGTTATACGTTACGTGTTACACGATTTATGCGGCCTTCGGTCGCTTCGCTCCATACGAGCTGCGCCCCTTCATTCGCTTCTCCACGCCGCCTGCATCGAGAACGCCGCGGACGATCTGATAACGAAGGTTGACGTCTTTGACACGACCTCCTCGGAGCAGTACGACTGCGTGTTCCTGCAAGTTATGTCCCATGCCAGGGATGTAGGCGGTAACTTCCATTCCATTGGTAAGACGAACACGAGCGATTTTTCTAATAGCGGAGTTTGGTTTACGAGGAGTTTTGGTCGTTACTTTCGTGCAGACACCGCGCTTGAAGGGCGCATTAAAAAAGACCGGCCGGTTCTTGAGAACGTTGAAACCTTTGGTGAGCGCCGGAGTCTTGCTCTTATAAGGAGCGCTCTTGCGCTTGTGTTTTACGAGTTGATTGATGGTAGGCATATCTAAACTAAATTCAAAATCCGAACATCGAAATTCGAAACAATATCTAAATTATAAATTCCAAGTAAAAAATTAAGTTTGAAATTTCGTGCTTGGAATTTGTTTCGGATTTCGTGTTTCGTGCTTCGGATTTACGAGCCAGTACTTTACTACAGTAAGTCAGAAAACGCAAATTCAAAGGCTTATACCGGTTAATAAGGAAAATACGACTCCAATCACTGGCGTGAGGTATTGCCACAAAAAGACGATAAAAATAAGTACGACGAAGAAACCATAGCGTTCAAGCGATTCTCGAATCTGCTGCATATGGAACGGAAGAAAAGCAAAAAGTATCTTCGAACCGTCGAGCGGGGGGATCGGTACCATATTGAAAATGGCAAGCACGATATTGATGATGACGGTCGTTGCCGCAAGCTGCATAAAAGATGGCGAAAGAAATTCGGGAGAAAAACGAATTAGCAGTCCGAATACGACAGCAAGGACGAGATTGGAAAGCGGCCCAGCTGCGGCAACGATCGCTTCTCCATATTTACCTCGCAGATTGTACGGATTCACTGGCACCGGCTTCGCCCAGCCGAACATGAGACCGGCATTCGTGAAAAAAAGGAGGAGCGGTACGAGCACTGAACCGATAAGATCGATGTGCGGCAGTGGATTAAGCGTCAGTCTTCCTTGTAGCCTCGCCGTTGGGTCGCCAAGATAATTGGCCGCCCATCCGTGAGAGACTTCGTGGGCCACGACCGAGAGTATCAGGATGAGTATTTGAAAAATGATGTCTATTTGCATAGGAAGTATTTATATGGTAGCATCTTTACACTCAATTAAAAATGTAAAGTGTAAAATGCAAAATTGTGGTGTCCGTAGCGCGGACTCAATTATTTTTAAATTTTGAATTGTATGAAGGTTTGTCCCATCACCAAACGAGGTCCTCAGCGAGCCGGAGGCTACAGCAACCGCACTCGCGCGACACAGTTCAATCCGACCGGTATCAGACGACGTCAATTGAACCTCCAAAAGAAGCGGATTTACATTCCTGAACTCAAAAAGACCATGACGCTCAGCATCTCCACTAGGGCGCTCAAAACCATCCAAAAGAACGGGGCATTTGCAACGCTGAAGAAGGCGGGACTGATATGAATAACGGATGACAAATAACTGAATCACTGAATGACCAAAACCGCCCAAAGGTGGTTTTCATTTTATATGTACTGTCTCGCCGTCCGATTCCATGACGACTCTTCCCTTTTCGTAGGTGCCGAGAATCTGCACGTTAAATTGTTTGAGACGGTCGAGCACTTCTTGATGCGGGTGACCGTATGTATTGTCCTTGCCGGCGGAGATGACCGCGTACGCGGGCGATGCATAACCGAGCAAGGCAATGCTGGTCGAGGTTTTCGAGCCATGATGGCCGACTTTCAGCACATCTACATTGAGACGCTCGTTATCAATGGACGCAAGGTATTCTTCGATGGCCTGCGGAGCATCCCCAGGAAAGAGGAATGAGGTGTTGCCGTAGACGAGCCTTCCTACAATTGAGCCGTTGTTGGTGGAGAGCAGAGACACATCGCGGTCGGGAAATAGTATCTCGAGATATGCTCCCCCGCCGAGATCAAGTTTCTGTCCACGCTGTGCGACTATTCTTCGTGCGCCCTCCTTCTCTGTGGCATCTTCAAGCGAACGATACTCCGCCGAAGCGCCAACGGTTCCCGGTTCAACAACTGTGGCAACTTTAAATGAACGGAGTACATCCAGAAAACCCGCCATATGGTCTTTGTCGGGATTGGAGACAAGCAGGAGATCAATTGAGCGGTCATAGAACGGCATCACCTTCCCCAACTCGCGAAGTACGATAGCGCCCGGCCCCCCATCTATCATCATTTGCGTACCGGTTGGCGACTCGATAAATATCGCATCACCCTGTCCGATATTCAAAAAAGCCACAGTGAGCTTGCCATTTCTATCTTCCACAGCCACGGCGTACCACACCAGCAGTGCTGCAATAAAGAGAAAGCCCAGCAGATACCAGTGCAGATTCTTACGAAATTTCTCCATGTGAAAAGTATAGCTACAGCAAAGGAAATGAAAAGGCCTGTCCCTTTGCGGAGACAGGCGGTGCAGAAAAGAGTTCGGTACTTTGAATTACGAAACTAACATTCTAAGCTGTCATTCCCGCGTAGGCGGGAATCCAGACCTATACAATAAGCCACACTCTGGATCCCCGCAGTAGCCTGTCCTCGGCCACGATCGGGGACGAGGATGACAGAAACGGGG
>CAZOIN010000011.1:0-4611 GCA_964579985.1 uncultured Candidatus Saccharibacteria bacterium | reverse complement strand
ACGATGCCGATAAGCATGAGGATGCCGCCAAGCTGCCCTCCGCGATCGTTGTCTCGCCTGCCCCCTCCAAACCACATTGAGCGCATGAAAAAGTCAGCGAGAAGCGTGATGAAGCCGACGAGCACGACCACGACGGTTGAGATAAGAATATCGCGATTGCCGATATGGGAGAGTTCATGCGCAATCACGCCCTCCAGTTCACTCCGGTTCAATACCTGAAGAAGTCCGGTAGTCGCGCAGACCACTGCGTGCTCCTTGTCGCGACCCGTGGCAAACGCGTTTGGAGCGGGATCGTCTATCACATAGAGCCGAGGGCTCGGAAGCCCGGCGGTGATAGAGAGATTTTCGGTAACGGTGTAGAGGTCAAAGAACTCTTCGCGACTCGCCGGTTTTGCCCCACTCATCTTAAGCACAATTTTGTCGGACCACCAGTAGCTCGCGATGTTCATCACTACGCTGAAAATAAAGAACCCGTAGAGAATAACGGGGTTGCCGTAGTACTGACTTAAAAACCAACCGAGAAAAATTATAATGACGAAAAACACCGACATGAGAGCCCATGTCTTCCAGACATTTTGCGTTTGGTGAGTGTAGAGGGAGGTCATAATCATTAAATATGCATCACAAAGAAATTTATGCTGTACCTACTTTCTCTGCGATACTTTGGAACGACCTCCTGAGAAGATTAATATCATTGGCAGTCTCGCCTGTTCCTCTCGCAGTAATCGTTTCAGTACCAGAAATATTCCATGATACATTATTATCGGAATACGCGTCTATACTTGAAGCTAATGGGGTAAGATTATTTTCTTTTAGATACATGAGTAAAATCTCTAATTGCCTATAATCCGTATAAATAAGCACTCTAGCACGAAATCTGGATTGGTTATCAGCAACCGCTAGTTTTGAGGTTATGGGAATTCCGTGGAGTTGAGCGAATGCCATCAATTTTGATACTGTCTTGGCCTGTTTGCCGATATCTATTGAATCACCTGTAAAATTAAAGTTTAGCCGTATATCTGAAGTTGGCATATATAACCATGCAAATTGATTCATCGGAAATCCAGCGTGCCGAAAGAGTTTTTCTGCATTTTCTTTACCCACCGCGATGGTAGACATTTCATTTACATAGGTTGAATCGGCCGATGATTTTAATTGATTGACTCTTACACCAAAATCAGAGGTACCAAAATACTGGCGCAATCGCTGTTGCGTACCGTCTGAGACAGAGAGAGGGGTATGGGTGATTTCATAAGCACCTTCGGGGGGTTTTACGCGGCGAGCTTCTCCGCTCATACTGCCAAGAAGAATTGCTTCGTAGTGCTCTTCAAATTTGCGTTGGACTTTCTCCAGATCTTTGGCCTCTAAAAGATTTGACCAGTCTAAGAGATTTCTTTTGGACAAACCGCGTGCAATACAGACTGGGATATCCGGCGGAGAATCCGCTAGAAATTTCTTATCCAAAGTTTGGAGATTTTGTATTGCGAAAGCTGACAATTTGCGTCTAATATCTTCGGATAAATCCAGTTTTTCTAATGGAAGAGAACTTATTATCTCCAGTGTTTTCAGAGTTCCAACTGCTTTCGGTAACCTAACGGTTAGATTCTCGATTATGTTCTGAGGTGTAATCTTTTCTAAGGCCCCTGAGAGTAGCCCGTCTTCTCTTGCCTCCAGTTCACTAAGGGAATACTTATTTGAATCTTGATGCCATATATTCCATTCACACAATTGTGCGGTTTCATCCATATTAAGACGTTTATCCTTAGAGATTTCAGCAAAAGCTTTCTCTGGATGTGGTGTGGCCTTTAGAGCTGAACGGATATGAGAATCTTTCTTCACCTTCGCCTCCTCTGAGGTTACCCGTTGAGGTACGGGGATTTGTTCCATATGGTTTTTCATACATCAACAAGATTTAACCCTAAGACAAAAGTATGAAACGAAAAACACCGACATGAGAGCCCATGTCTTCCAGACATTTTGCGTTTGGTGAGTGTAGAGTGAAGACATATCTGAAAACTATACAAAACACAGACTGCACAAAAGACCAAACAAAGGCACAAACACGACAAAACACAAAGGTTGGAAAAGTTTGGTTATCTGTGCTTTGTTTGGATTTTTGGATACCGTGCTTCGGATTTAGAATTTCACTTCAACCGGTTGCTTGGCCGCTTCCTCCCCCGCTTCGAGCTCGAAGAATTCAAGTTTGGCAAATTTGAAGAATGACGCGATGAGGTTATTAGGAAAGGTTTCAACCGCGGTATTCAAATCTCGGACATTACCGTTGTAAAAGCGGCGTGATGCCTGAATCTTGTTCTCGGTGTCCGAGAGCTCACGTTGTAGTTCGGCAAAGTTTTGATTTGCTTTGAGATCAGGATACGCTTCGGCAATCGCGAAAATTGACTTCAGCGCACCCGAAAGTCCAAGCTCCGCCTGCGACTTCTCGGCGAGATTGCCTGCGCCCATCGCCGCCGCGCGCGCTTGCGTTACTTTTTCAAACGCGGTGGTCTCATGCGCGGCGTATCCTTTGACCGTGTTTATGAGGTTCGGAATAAGGTCGTAGCGACGCTTGAGCTGGACATCAATATCGGACCACGCTTCCTTGGCACGATTCACGAGAGTGATAAAGCGGTTATAGGCGAACACAACCCACAGAATAAGGAGAACGACAATGCCTATGATGATGTAGAGAGGATTCATAAGATAGCTGCTAGCTTTTAGTTTATAAGATCAAGACAATGGAAAGTATAGCACGAAATGGAGATTATTTTGTGAATTTGAAAGTCGAAATTACCTGTTGCATCACTTCGGTATCAATTGGCTTAAAATTTCCGTATTCTGCGGTCTTTGACTTATCTGAGATATCAATTTGAAAGTTAGGATTCCTATGGAAAATGACGAAACTTCCGTTCTTTGTGTTCATAACAACTGGAACAGAGTTGCTATGTAATATATTGTAATCGTTCCCAAAAAGATTCTTCGCTACTTTAGAAATATCCTTTTCCAGAACATAAAACGGCGTGGAGCTCATTTCTTTAGCCAGTGTTACTTGTATAGAGATAGAAATTCTGTCGTCAGAAATAAGGTGAATGTTGCTGAAATCTTCCTTCCTCTGAGCAAGCGGATTATCATAACCTGCCTCCCATTCTGGCGGATACTTAAACTCAAATCCATATTTTTCGTTACGGTAGGTTTTCCAGTCGGCAGTTTCTGAATTAGCGTCCGTTGTGACTTCCACATTTTGAGCTTTGCCTTTTGATTTTTGCACTATCACATACCCTCCCCCGATCACGATGGCGGCGATGATGACCCAGACGATTGGCGCGAGGTCTTTTTGCGTTTGAGACATGGTTGTTTTATTTTTAATGCAAAACGAGAAACGGGGATTTCTTCATAGATTGAAGTGTACCACAATTGCAAAAAGATACATAAGTCTCGGTGAAAAGTTTCTTAGAGTATGCTCTAGGGAGTAAAGCTCAAGAGCGACGCCGCAGGGCATTAACCCTTGCCTGGTCGCCTCGATTTGACCCTGCGCGGAGCGCAGGGTATTGGATTCGTAGCCATTCGTATCATTAGCATAATTCGTATAGGAGTATGTTCATTTAATAAAGTTAAAGGAAAAGAAGAAATCATAACAATTCTTTATGGCTATGCCATATCTGCAGGAAAGCATATATACTTCCTTGCCACGCAAGAATTCGGTAACATACCATAAGTCATCCCCCTCCTCCAAATCGCACACCGGAAAAGAAATCTCTCCAAAAGAAACAACGGTAAACGCACTGCCAGGCATGCATCGTAAGTCTCCCTGCCGTATGCGTACCCGGGCGTTTGTCTTGGGCTGTCGGTCAAGATCCCACAAAGGAAATCCGGACTCCGCCTCACTTTTCTTGAGCACCCAACTTGACGGATATCGTAGAGCAAACCGAAATTCCTTGTCCTGGTATGATGTCCAGGTGATGGTTCGAACCTTACTCCACCAACTTCCATAGCTTTGAGTCTTTTTTGGGGGGCCTTCCAAGCCGCGTTCGTAGACGAATTTGGAAATTCCCCACGTGCCGAAAACGGTGACCACAATAAGTATGATGAGGCTTACGACCGAAAAACCCTGTGTATATCGCATCTAGCTAGTATATCATTTTAGAGCATCCCCGAGTTCTTACGATAGTCTGACTGTTGTAAGTATAGACAATCTATCGGACTTTTGATTCGAGTCGAGAAACACGACGCTCAAGTACGGCAAATTCACTCCGGTCAACTTTTTGCTTTAGGTCCGTTTTAATGATACCGATATCTGACTTCATAATTTCAATATCCGATTTCACGATATCAAGGTCTGATTTTACGACTCCAAGATCTTCAGCCACCTTTCCAATCATTTCTGTATGACTGTCCAATTTTCGGTTAACATCCACGAATCGTTCTCCCATGACCTTAAGCGCCTTCATATGCTCTTCATGAAGTGCTCCGAGATACTTTGAATTACGAAACTAACATTCTAAGCTGTCATTCCCGCGTAGGCGGGAATCCAGACCTATACAATAAGCCACACTCTGGATCCCCGCAGTAGCCTGTCCTCGGCCACGATCGGGGACGAGGATGACAGAAACGGGG
>CAZOIN010000010.1:0-7873 GCA_964579985.1 uncultured Candidatus Saccharibacteria bacterium | reverse complement strand
GAAATCCGAAATCCGAAACACGAAACAAATCACAAGGACCAAATTCCAAACTACTAACTACTAACTACGTACTACTAACTGGTCTTGATTTGGAGAAAGACCAATCCTATTTTCTGTGGCAAATTCGGAGGGAGCAATTGCCGCACATTCTGTTTCCAGTTGGAGGCATGAAAAAGCCCGAGGTTCGAAAACTGGCGCGAAGATTTGGCCTTGTAACGGCCGATAAAAAAGACAGTCAAGGTCTTTGCTTTGTCGGCAAGGTGGATATGAAGGAATTTCTGAAAAGTTTCATTAGGCCGAAAAATGGGAAAGTGCTCAATGAAAAGGGGGAAGTCATTGGCGAACATGACGGCAGTTTCTTTCTGACGCTTGGTGAGCGGCACGGGTTCAGAATTGTGGAGGCCTCGAAAGGCTCTACCCCATATTATGTCATCGCAAAAGACCACGTAAAAAATACGGTTACCGTGTCCCAGAAGTCTTCAGCGGGAATACTCCGAGGGGCTACGACCGAGATTGCAATTTTTGATTGCAATTGGCTCATTAAACCTTTACAAGGGAAGATTTATAGTGCGCGCATCCGATACCGACAAGAATTTCAGAAGGTGCGAATCGTAACTTTAGGCTCGAAATATATAGTTCAATTTGAATCGCCGCAAACGGTAGCTTCCGGCCAATCACTCGTACTCTATGATGATAACCTCTGTGTTGGGGGAGGCATTGTGACGTAGCGTGAAAAGCGCTTAGCGCAAAGTGGCGGCAAAATAGTGTATACTTTCTGTATGCAAGAGAGAACAGTTGTTATTGTAAAATCTGACGGCACCAAACAAATCTTCGACGGCCGAAAACTCGAGGCGTCACTTTCAAAAGCGGGTGCGTCTATTGAGGTAACCCAAAAGATTGCGGGTCATATAGCGAGAGAGATTGAGGATGGAATGAGTACCTCTGCGATTTACCGCCACGCCTACGAGTTACTTCACAAACTCGAACGCCCGGCATCGGCACGCTATTCATTGAAACGCGCCATTGCGGATTTGGGGCCTTCCGGCTTTCCGTTTGAAAAATTTGTAGCCGAGCTTTTCAAGGCGCGCGGGTTTGAAACACTGACCGATCAGATGGTCGACGGAAAATGTACGAGCCATGAAATGGACGTGGTCATTTGGAATGAGAATAAACTCATTATGGCTGAAGCTAAGTTCCATAATGAAATCGGTATTAAGTCCGATCTAAAGGTCGCACTGTATATTAAAGCTCGCTTTGACGACCTACGAGGTCAAAAATTTATGTTCGGGAAGGAGCGAGGGCTTGATGAAGGGCTACTTATTACCAATACCAATTTTACTACCAAGGCAATTGCGTACAGTCAGTGCTCTGGAGTTCGTCTTATTGGTTGGAACTACCCCAAAATTGGAAATCTGCATAATCTCATCGAGGACGAGGAGCTGCATCCAATCACCTGTCTCTCCACCCTTTCTTCAGTTGAGAAAAAGGGACTTCTTGAGAAGGGTGTGGTGCTATGCCGAAGTGTTCGCGGAGATATAAAGGTTCTCAAAGATGCGGGGCTAAGTCAAAAAAGTATCGACCAAGCCGTAGAAGAAAGCACTCTGCTGTGCCCGTCAGCACCTTAGTATGTCCGAGTACTATAAACCACATAGAAAGCCCGACTGGAACTACGGCGGGCCAAATTGGAAACTCTCCCGTTCCAAAATCGATTTATTTTTGGAATGCGCGCGTTGCTTTTATGTTGACAATAAACTGGGTGTCGCCCGTCCTCCAGGATTTCCGTTCAGCCTCAACAGTGCCGTTGATAAGCTTTTGAAGAAGGAATTCGATGCGCACCGCAGAGGGAAGACTGCTCACCCACTTATGAAGGAGTATGGCATCGACGCGGTACCGTTTACTCACCCAAAAATGGAAGAGTGGCGTGATTCTCTCCGCGCGGGCATAAGTTACCTGCATAAGCCGACCGGCTTTTTTGTTCGCGGTGGAGTTGATGATATCTGGGTCTATCCGAGCGGAGAGCTTATCGTGGTTGACTACAAGGCAACCAGCAAAGACGGAGAAGTCAGTCTTGACGCGGCGTGGCAGGACGGATACAAGCGGCAAATGGAAACCTATCAGTGGCTATTTAGGCAAAACGACTTCAAAGTTTCAGATACAGGCTACTTTGTCTATGTGAACGGTAAGACCGATCGTGAGGCGTTCGATGCTAAACTTGAGTTTGACGTCAAGGTCATTCCCTATACCGGGAAAACCGACTGGGTCGAGCCGACACTGTATAAAATCAAGGCATGCCTTGATTCAAATACTCTGCCCGCTCCCGGGCCACTCTGTGACTACTGCAATTATCGTAAAGCTGCGGGCGAAGTATCACTAGCTGTAACTTCGACTTCCAGTTCCATAACGGTGGAGCCCAAAGCAAGGAAGGCACCCTCCAAAAATGTGGAAACATCCTCCTTATTTTAGTTAATCTCCATGACTCTGTTCAGGCAGAAAGTATTTGAGGTGGTTAAGTCGATTCCAAGGGGCTCTGTTGTTACCTACAGGGAAGTGGCAAAGAGAGCTGGTTCTCCGCGCGCGTTTCGCGCCTTTGGTTCCATTCTGAAGACCAATTTCGACCTTTCGGTTCCGTGCCCCCGAGTGATTCGTTCTGACGGCAAGCTCGGCAACTTTAATCGCGGGAGTACTCGAAAGAAACGCGAAATCCTTCTCAAAGAAAAGGCTTTTGCCATTTAGCATTTGCCGACGGCCGTCGGCAAATGCTAAATGGCAAATTTAGAGTTGCTAATCGATCGCCTCAAGAGGAATGGAGCGATCCGCGTCCAGCGGGTTGAAGGCGCTTTTCGTGTTGTTCCTCGGGCTAATTTCGTGCCGCAGAAACTTTGCGCTGCGGTGTACGAGGATTACCCGCTTCCAATTGGGTTCGGCGCGACTATTTCCCAACCGACGACGGTAGCGTTCATGCTCGAAAAACTTGACGTTCAGCCGGGGCAAAAGGTGCTTGATGTTGGGAGCGGCTCGGGCTGGACCACGGCGCTTCTTTCGTATCTTGCTTCGCCAGGAGGGAAGGTCGTCGGACTGGAAATCGTTCCCGAACTTGTTGCCTTCGGTCAAAAAAATCTCGAGAACTTCTATTCTCATATTCTTGAGAATATGAGAATAGAAGTTGAACACGCGGAAATTCTGCAGGCGCAGAAGGGAACGGTGGGATTTCCTGAAGAAGCGCCGTTTGACCGGATTTTGGTTTCGGCGGCGGCAAAGGAGGTTCCACAAGAGCTTGTTAACCAATTGAAGCCAGACGGTGTTCTGGTTCTCCCTGTTGGGAAGCAGCCGACTTCTCCCCTTGGCGCTTTCCACTGCAAAGAGTACCCGCAGAGCCTCATTCGTATTCACAAAAAATCTGATGGAACTCTCGAGACCGAGGAATACCCGGGATTCGTTTTTGTCCCGCTCCAGTAGGTACCCCGCTTTTTTATTTTCGCCTTCAATGCTATATTTTCTGTATGACTGTTTCTGAAATTAGAAAGAGATATCTTGAGTTTTTTAGGAAGCGGGGACATGCCATTGTCCCTAGTGCTTCCCTTGTACCTCAAGATGACCCAACGACACTATTTACCGGTTCCGGCATGCAACCCCTCGTGCCGTATTTACTTGGGCAGAAACATCCGTCTGGCGAGCGTCTCGTAAACTCGCAAAAATGCTTTCGTAGTGAAGATATTGAGGAAGTGGGGGACAATCGCCATACTACCTTTTTTGAGATGCTCGGCAACTGGTCACTTGGAGATTACTGGAAACAGGAGCAGCTCTCGTGGCTTTTTGAATTTCTGACGGAGGAAGTAAAGATACCGAAGGAAAAGCTGTGGGTAACCTGCTTTGACGGGGACGAGAAGTTTCTGTTGCCGCGCGACAGCGAATCGGCAAAAATCTGGGAGAAACTTGGTATCCCGAAGGCTCATATTCGCTTTTACGACACCGAAAAAAACTGGTGGAGCCGGGCGGGTGTTCCGGAAAAAATGCCCGCGGGGGAGCCAGGGGGGCCGGATTCGGAAATTTTCTTTGAATTCACTCAAATTCAGCACGACAAAAAATTCGGCGATGTGTGCCATCCGAATTGTGACTGTGGGCGGTTTATGGAAATCGGCAACTCGGTTTTTATGGAGTACCGAAAAACTGAAAAGGGTTTTGAGAAATTATTACAGAGAAATGTGGATTTTGGAGGGGGATTAGAGCGCATTACGGCTGCGGCAAATAATGAACCGGATATTTTGATGGGTAGTGTGTTTGAGGTGGATACTCTTGCTTCTCTTAGGGCTAGTACTTCTCCGTTGTCACATGATTTAGGAGCCCTTCGCATAATTGCCGATCATTTTCGCTCCGCAATTTTTCTGATTGCTGACGGAATAGTGCCGTCAAATGTGGATCGTGGTTACTTCCTGCGTCGTCTGATCAGAAGAGCCATAGCAGTTATCGATAACAAAAAGATTTCTGAAGAAGAAATAAGAGCTATGGTTGAAATGGTTTCGTTCTTTTATCGAGATGTGTATCGCGAAATTGATAAAAAGAAACAGGAAATTATTGAGGTTATTTCAAGCGAGGCAAAACAATTTGAAAAGGCCTTGCAACAAGGACTTCAGCAATTTGAAAAGTTGGCAATTGGCCATATTTCTGGCAACGATGCTTTTATACTTTTCTCCACTTACGGTTTTCCGATTGATATGACGGTTGATTTGGCAAACAAGCTAGGAATTTCCGTGGATAAAGTGGGATTTATGAAAGAATTTGAAAAGCATAAGGAAATTTCTCGCGCGGGTGCGGAGAAAAAATTTAAGGGAGGCCTTGCTGATAACAGCGAAGAGTCGGTGAAGTACCATACCGCGACGCACCTTCTGCACCAAGCGCTTCGGGATGTGCTCGGGTTGGAAGTACGGCAGAAGGGAAGCAATATCACCAAGGAACGTCTTCGATTTGACTTTACATTCCCGCGCAAAATGACCAACGAGGAGAAAAAAAGTGTAGAAGATGTGGTGAATGAGAAAATTAAGGAGGATTTGCGGGTACATAAGGTGACTCTTCCCTTCGAAGAAGCTAGAAAAAGCGGCGCGTTACATTTTTTTGACGAAAAGTATCCCGACGAAGTTTTGATTCACTATATCGGCGAATCGTTGGAAAAGGCGTACTCAAAAGAATTCTGCGGTGGCCCGCATGCCGAAGGTACCGGTGTTCTTGGAACTTTTAAAATAACAAAAGAAGAAGCGGTTTCGGCTGGAGTGCGCCGGATAAAGGCGGTTCTAATGGAACATGGAACACGAAGTATGAAATAGGGGAGGTGCCTCCTTTTTTGTCCTCTACTACATATTTCATGCTTCATCCTCCATACTCTGATATGTTATACTGGTGTTATGTCCTTATTTTCTAAAAAGCGGGACAGTGGATGCTCACTCGTCTTCGACATCGGTAGTGGGAGTGTCGGCGGCGCGATCGTGCTTACGTCGGAAAAGTACACCCCGACCGTGCTCTACAGCTTCCGAAGCGACATACCTTTTCAGGAGGAAGCGACAGGGCTAAGACTCCTTTCTCTCATGCTTCGCTCACTTTCCCAGGTGGTACTCGCAATCAGCCGCGAGGGCTTCGACGAAGCCGGATTCGGTGGCCATTATCCGAAGATAAAAGAGGCAGTCATCTCGCTTTCGGCACCCTGGATTATTTCCAAGACCTCATTTTTAAAATTGCAGAACAAGGAACCGATGCGGATTACACAGCAGGTTTTCGCCACCCTCCTCGAGGAATCTATAAAAGACCTGCACCTATCTGAAAAGAATATTCCAAGGGGCAGTATTCAAATAGAAGAGCGACTCATCAAATCAGTTCTGGACGGCTACGAAACCTCCTCCCCATATGAAAAGGAGGCTACTGCGGCTGAATTTGCCGTCTTTAGCAGCTTTTCTGTGCCAAGAGTAACCGAAAAGATCATCGATATCATTACCCGCTCTTTCCATCCTAAAACAATTAGTTTCCATTCCTTCGCACTTCTCTCATTTGTGACACTGCGGGAGGTGTATCCCGGGGAGGAGCATTTTATAGTAGTGGATGTGAGCGGGGAACAAACGGAACTTTCCATCGTTAAGCGGGGTGTCCTCATCGAGACCGTTACCTTTCCTTTCGGAAGGAACCATCTTGTTCGCATATTGAAGAAAAATACAGGCATGCCCCCGCTCGGAACGGAGGTTTTCTTCAGGCTCTATACAGAGAGTAGCGGTACAGGGAAAATGTTCGAACGGGTTAAGAAGATGCTGATATCTGCAGAAGAGCAGTGGCGAAATGAGTTCGTCAAGGCGCTGAGAGCTTTTTCCGAGGAGCTCTTTTTACCTAAAACGCTTTTTATTGCTGCCGATGAGGACGTGATGCCGATCTTTTCGCGTGCCGCCTCGGGCGGGGACTTCAGCGCCTTCATGATTTCGCCGAGAGCCTTTCGGATAATACCCGTGAATGCCGAGCTCCTCGCACCGCTCATCAAGTGGAACTCATCGGGGGCACCTGATCCGTTCATCGGGCTTATTTCTTCATTTGCAAACAACCTCCGCTCATAGTAAAATTCGAGAACCTAGCGTCTAGAACATGCCAAAGAACATACTCCGCGACATCACGACGAAAGAACACCGATCTATTCGTCATGTCTCGTTGCCGCACAAGGAGCAAAACGAAACGGAAGTGAGCGGAGATATCCTGTACGAGCAAGAGGAGCTCCACATAGAAGAGCTGGCGCCCTCATCATCATGGAAACGGATATTTTTGTGGGGGATCACTTTTCTTTTTCTCGTTCTTCTCGGGGTCGCTTTGCTCGCAAGTCTGACCGGCGCAACGATAAAGGTCACACCTAAATACGCCCTTATTTCCGTAGACTATGCATTCACGGCCGGAAGAGACGCTGCAGCGAAACTTCGCTTTTCCGTGTTGCCGGTGAACGAAACGGCAGAGATGACCATTCCAGCTGATACTGCCAAAAAGGTCTCTGAAAAGGCAGCGGGAACTCTTATCATCTACAATAATTTTTCCGATAAGCCGCAGCGACTTATAAAGAATACTCGCTTTGAGACGCAAAATGGGCTGATTTATCGCATTGGCAGTTCGGTAACCGTGCCGGGGAAAACAATAAAGGACGGGCGGACGCTTCCCGGCAGCCTGGAAGCCGTTGTCAGCGCCGATTCTCCAGGCACAGAGTATAACATCCCCCTCTCTGACTTCACAGTTCCGGGATTCAAGAGCGATAAGGCTCGCTTTGCCGGCTTTTATGCCAGATCAAAGACCCCGATGAGCGGCGGATTTGAAGGCACGGTCAGGGTCCCTTCGGAGACGGCGCTCCTATCTGCGAGAGCATCGCTCCGCGAGACACTCCAAAAAAAGATCGCGAAGGAAAAGCAATCTTCAGTTCCCCCTGGATACATTCTTTTCAGCGGTGCCCTCTCGACGAAGCAGGCGTCACTGCCTCTAGAACCAAGGGAGGGACTCGTGTCCGCGGTGGTAAAGGAGCAGGCGACGGGAGCTGCATATCTCTTTAAAAGAGACGACATCGCCCAAGCGATTGCGATTGCGGCGGTTCCTCAGTTTGACAATTTGCCAGTCGAAATCCCCCAACTTGAAAACCTTGTCTTTGAACTTACTGAGTCTCCCAGCGGCACCCCCGCAGAGGCACAGACGCTTCGATTTACCCTAAAGGGAGAGGTGCGAATCGTTTGGCTATTTGATGAGGACAAATTGCGGACGGCCCTCATCGGAAGACCGAAAAATGAGCTCACCTCAGCACTTTCAGCTTTTTCAACCATTGAAAATGCTGAACTCGTAATCCGTCCCTTCTGGAGCCGCAGTTTCCCAAGAAATC
>CAZOIN010000009.1:0-2995 GCA_964579985.1 uncultured Candidatus Saccharibacteria bacterium | reverse complement strand
TTCGACCTCCTTAATTATCACAATAATAAATTGCTAATACAATGGCTTCTTCTGCAACGTGTGGATAACTTGACCGCAATTTTCTTGACTTCATTTCTCTACTCCTCTTCAAGTTCAGATTATCTTCTAGAGAACTAAATCATCATTTGTTTGCGATAGGAAGTAAATGATGAATTAGCTGTTCACTGCGTAAGCTGGAGTTTAAACAGATGCTTCAGGTGCAGCTCATTATCTATCGTCTCGACTACCATAACACGAACGTGTGGGCGTATCTGATAAAGCTCGATGATGTACTCGATTTCATTTCGACACTCAAACGGACATACAAAAACAGAACGTTGCAAGGGGTGAAACCCAATGTGGAGCAGGTGATCGTGGAGAGCATTTCGAACTTTCTTCTTCTTTTCCGGTATATCAAAGACCACTACGCGCCATTTGCCATCCCATATGGCCGGCCGTTTGATTTTCATTGTGTTCACGTTGTAGGTAAGCGCAATTTTCTTGCCTTTTTCCGTAAGGGAAAGGGTAACGGTCCCATCTCGATTTTCGGTGGTTCCTACAAGTTTGGAAGCATACAAGGAATTGATCGCTCTCCGGATATTGGCTTCCGGAATATTCTTCCATTCCTTAATCATGCCTTCAAGTAGCTTAAATTGCGTCCGCGGAGAGCGGGAGAGAGAAAGAGCCAATCCTCCCCATAATAAAAGCAGTATCCGTTGTTGTATGACTCCTTTCCTAATGTTCATGAAGCTGAATGGTTGTTATATATGCTCACTTAACCACATTCACCATAGTTTATCATTTACTTACGATAGCAAGCAAACGATAAACTAGAGACCAGGGGGAGGGATTGCGGCTGAGCTGACAGGGGGCAGGAGTGAGAGGCACGTTAGCATATAGATTGCACCTCCCATTCGATAGTAATACCTGTTTCTTCTTTCACGCAGTCGATGACTTGTTTCGCCAGCGCCCGCACTTCTTTTGCTGTGGCTCCGCCTAGATTGACCAGCACAATCGGCTGGTTTTTAAAGAGGCCTACATTGCCGTGGGTCATTCCTCGCAGATTACATACGTTATCTAAAATCCAGGCGAGCGGAATCTTAATCCTCAATTCTTCATCCTTCATCCCTAACTCAAAGCCAGGGAGATTGGGGAACTTCGTTTTGAGTTTGTTAAACCTTTCTTTTGAGATGACGGGGTTTTTAAAAAAAGAGCCCGCGGTGCCGAACTCACGCAAGTCGGGAAACTTCTTTGACCGGATCTCGAGAACCGCACGACGGATCCGTTGAAGAGAAACACAACCACCCCCTCTCCCCTCCTCAACTAAGGAGGGGAGGCCTGTCGAAAAATAATTCTTAAGATCTTTGTAGTCGAGATCGGGAACGCCGCTTTTTTTAAGACGCAAAGCAACACGCGTTACGATAAGTGCTTTCCCCTCCGGATGTTTGAAGATGCTGTCGCGATAGCTAAACTGGCACTCTTCGTTTGTGAGCTGTTTCATCTCTCTCGTTTCAGTATCAAACACTTCTACCCATTCAACCGTTTCTTGTATTTCCGTGCCGTAGGCGCCGATGTTTTGTATGGGAGCCGCGCCTACCGTGCCGGGAATCCCCGAAAGATTCTCGATGCCCCACAGTCCTCGCCCTACTGCTTTGGCAACTAGCCCGTCCCAACTTTCTCCAGCTCCCGCGATAACTAAGACACTCTCTTTGTTCTTTTGCCAGCCAATTCCCTTAATGTCTATTTTGATGACGAGCACTTCAATTCCACCATTCGCGACGAGAATATTCGAACCTCCGCCAAGTATCGCGTACCTTATATTTCTTTCACGTGCGAAGGTGAGCGCCTCGGTAAGTTCCTCCGCCCTCTCAACGGAACAAAAATATCGGGCGGTTCCTCCGATTTTGAGTGTCGTCAACTTTTTAAGAGAAATATGTTCTTGAATGCGCATGGAAAGAATATTTTCCAGCCCTTATTAATTTCATTTGACACTCACCTGATGCTGGAACAAACTTGAGCATAGCACTTTTTGCAAAATAGAGAAGGACGGGAAAATGAAATTAAAAAGGGTAAATACAAAAAACGCTTGTGCAAATTGGCTGTTGTAACAACCAATCGCACAAGCGTATGCTCTCAAAGCGAAACCTACAGCAGTTTGCACTGACACCCTTTTTCGGCCTGCTCTCGGGTCAGTGCGTAAAAGCCGAGGATTGTGTAGTAATTCTGGACTTCGCCAGCCAGGATCTCGATGTAGTCCTGTTCCGTCTCGATACGGAGAGCGCGTAGCGGGTTTGTCCGCGCCGCGAACACGTCGGCTAAGCTGAACAGCAGTTCTCCTTCCTGAAGTTGTGCTTGAAGAGAATCAAATCCCCTGTTCTCAAGCTTACGGCCGACTTGTGTGACTTCTTCCCCAGGATTGTAATAGGTGCCCATACATTTCCTTTCACACTCCCGCGAGGAACGCCTGTGGAACGTAAAGAAGCTTGCCGGGATTTCCTTTGTGAGCTCCCTCCTCTTCTTGCCCATACTGGGCAACGAGCGCGGCTCCATTGGGGAGCAGGCAAATGCCGCTGCCAACAATGCCTGGCACGATGAGTTCCTCGCCCATGTAGATTCCCGAAGGCGTTGCACTATTACCACGAACCGAGTGGGAACTTGCAACTAACACTTCTTCTCCTTTCAAAAAGGCGAGTCCATAACGAAATCGGGAGATGCCATCGACAGCGCCAACTCTTAACTTGGGCGGATGAGAAGACCAGTCGTTCTCACCTTCCCAGCAATAGGAGGCGATACGCCAGAGATCCATTCCAGCGTTAGATTCCACCGTGGAGAGCGATCCCCCTTCAAGCGTAGCGGAATGCACGAACGGATAATCCGGACATTCCGGCAACGACACCTTCGCCGCGATCTTCCACTGCGCGTTGTCTTGCGGAGAGAGCAGAAAGAATACGCGGCCAAGGCGCCCGATACACACCGACTTGCCGTCGGGCGCAAA
>CAZOIN010000008.1:0-11239 GCA_964579985.1 uncultured Candidatus Saccharibacteria bacterium | reverse complement strand
TTGCTCAAACACGGAAATGCTTTTACACTTACCCAGTGTCTCATCAACCATTTAAGTACATAGACATTCATTCCCACGTTAACTTCGCGGCCTTTGACGCGGATAGAGAAGCGACGATCAAACGTGCGCTGGGTGGAGGCGTGGCAATGGTCAATGTGGGGACGCAAGAAGACACTTCGAAAAAAGCGATTGAACTTGCCACGAACAACGAAGGCGTATTCGCCATCGTGGGTCTTCATCCGGTGCATACGGGCAAATCATTCCATGATGAAAAAGAACTTGGTGTTGGAGGCAAAGAATTTACTTCCCGTGGCGAAACGTTCAATAGCACGGTATATCGTACTATGGCCGAACATCCGAAAGTGGTGGCGATAGGGGAATGCGGGCTGGATTACTATCGGCTCGAAGCGGAGAGTGAACAGAATCAACGGGACGTGTTTGCGAAGCATATTGCCCTCGCGAGTGATGTGGGGAAACCTCTCATGCTCCATGTGCGCAGCGGCTCCGGCCGCTCTGCTTACAGAGATGC
Organism: uncultured Candidatus Saccharibacteria bacterium; assembly: GCA_964579985.1. Taxonomy (GTDB): domain Bacteria; phylum Patescibacteriota; class Minisyncoccia; order Phycocordibacterales; family UBA10002; genus UBA10002. Next base: position 10,710 of record CAZOIN010000008.1, on the reverse strand, counting down.
CCTTGCCATGTTAAAGTCTCACGCGAACGTCAAAGGCAATTTCCATTTTTTCTCCGGAAGCTCCGAAGAGGCACAGGAGATTCTTGACGCAAGCTTTACGCTCTCCTTTACCGGAGTCATTACTTTTGCACATGACTATGATGAGGTGATAAAAAATGCTCCGCTCGATCGAATACTCTCCGAGACCGATTCGCCCTACGTCGCTCCGGTGCCGTATCGGGGGAAACGTAATGAACCGCTCTATGTCCGCGAGGTGGTGAAAGCAATCGCGCGCATTCGAAATGAGGACGAAGAAAAAGTGAGAATCCAGATTCTTAAGAATGCGGAGAAGCTTTTCAACATCTCTCTTACGTAAGGTTTGCGGCAATGTATGTAACTTTGTGGTTCTTCTGACTAGCAAGCTAGAAAGCTAGCCAGTTAAAAAGCTTCTTGATCAATTGGACTTTCCCGAAAGGCCATGATACCCTTTTGGAGCTTCGTCTCGCATAGCGGCCAGAGACACCGCCGCAAGACATGCTTTGGTAGCTGGCCGAGCCGGTTATCTTTTATCCATAAAGCAGCCTTAATGACAGACGATACAACAGAGGGTACTCACCTCGCCACTCCTTATAAGCAGGTAGGAAGGGAAGAAAAAGAAGAAAAAAAAGAAAACCGTATTTATGAGGTCGGCTACTTTTTAGTACCTACGGTATCGGAAGAAGAGTTGCCTCGCGAGGTTACGGCGCTCAAAGACGCGCTCGACAAGGAAAAAGCCGCAATCATTTCTGAAGAGTTTCCTAAGCAGAGGCCTCTTGCGTACCCAATGCAGAAGCGAGTCGGCGAAGGATATGAGACGCATACAAGCGGTTATTTCGGCTGGGTGAAATTCGAAACTACGCCAGAAAGCGCGCTCCGCATTGAACAGGCGTTTAAGAAAAGTGAACGAGTGCTCCGATACCTCCTTATCAAAACGGTTCGCGAGCACACGCTCACCGCAGGCCGTCCCCGAAGCGACCGCCGAGAACGCAAAGAAGTGCCTCAAGGTGCTCCGGCAAGTGCTCCGGTCTCCGAAATTGAACTGGATAAATCGCTTGAGAAATTGATAGCGGAGTAAGTGAAAATTAAGGAGCGAAGCGACTATAATTTTCCTTACCCGGTGTAGTATTCCGCCAAAGGCGGAATACTACACCGGGTGGCGATTTTGTACAGCTCACCGTTCGCTAACAAAATCAGCCATGCTCAACTACAACGAAATCCTGTCAAAGAAAATAATTGTCTATGAAGGACAGCCGTTTGAAGTGCTAGACGCACACATTTTCCGCATGCAGCAGCGGAAGCCGGTCAATCAAACAAAGCTGAAGAATCTCTTTACGGGGAAGGTGACTGAGGTAACCTTCCATCAGGCGGACAAAGTGGACGAGGCGGACATGAATTCACGTGAGATCAAATATCTCTATACGAATCGCGGCGAGTACTGGTTCTGTGAGGCGACTGACCCTTCCAAACGATTCATCCTCACCGAGGCGGTGGTTGGAACTGGAGGGCGATTCTTGAAACCAAACAGTCTCATCGGAGTACTCACCTGGAATGAGAAGATGATCGGACTCAATCTCCCCATCAAAGTCGATCTCAAGGTAACCGAAGCGCCGCCCGCGATTAAGGGTGATACCGCCAAAGGCGGGACAAAAATCATCACGCTTGAAACAGGGGCCACCGTGAACGCCCCGATGTTTATCAGTGAAGGAGATGTGGTTCGCATCAATACGGGGACGGGAGAGTATGTCGAAAGAGCGTAAACAAATACCAATGATAACCAAGGTGAGGATTAGTAGGTATTTGCAGGTTGGTATGCATTCGTAGATTGGTATCTGTAGTGCTTGCCAAGAGAACAAAAGACTAGTAAGTTATATGTATGGAAAAAAAGGAACAACAATGTTATTTCTCGCAGAACAATATTAAACATATTGACTATAAGGATATCGAGCTTCTTAAGAAGTTTCTTAATCCGCATGGTCGTATTCAGGGCGGGAAACGCACGGGGGTGTCAGCAAAATACCAGCGCCAGCTTGCTCTTGCGGTGAAACGTGCGAGGTTTATGGGACTGCTTCCCTTTGTGGTGAGATAATACACGGAACTGACGCGGACTAAGAACACGGAACGAGACTGAACCTTCCGTGTAGGTTCCGTGTCTTAAAAAGGAATATCATCCGCGTTTATCTCTTCCTGCGGATATTGGATGCCTGATGACTGTTCCTTTTCTGCGGAGGTAGACGGACCTTTTTGTTCCGTGTCAGTTCCGCGTTCTACTTCGGTCCCGTTCCGTGGGGCAACACTCGGACCGAACTGGAAATTCTCCAGCACGATCTCCGTCTTATACCGTTTTCCCGTCCCGTCTTTCGCTTCCCAACTGCGGGTGCGTATCCTGCCCTCAATAAAGATAGGTCGCCCCTTTTTAAGATACTGGGCAATCACCTCCGCCTGTCTGCCGAATGAGACGATATTGTGGAAATCCACCTCTTCTTTTTTGGCGCCCTCTTTGTCCTTATAGGTGCGGTTCGTAGCAATGCCAAATTCCGCCACCTGACTGCCGCTTGGAAGCGCTTTGAGCTCCGGGTCACGGGTGAGATTGCCGTAGAGAAAGACTTTGTTTACAAACATAAGTAAGAGATAACTAATGACTAATAACTGAATGACTGAATAACGATACGAATAAGGATAGCACAGGATTATGAAAGGGGAATAGCCTTTTTTCGATTCTTGATTTTGCCGTAGAGCCAACCAAAGAAAATGCCGGCGGAAATAATTTCAATTAACATCACAACTATATACATTAAATTAAAAGTCTCGAAGCAACTTGTTGTTCCCCCCTCTTTCATTTCGACGGGTTGGCAGAAGAGCGGGGTTAGAGTCAGTGCCAAAACTGTTGGGCTAGTCGCGACAATTCTATGCATCGAAGCTAGATAAACATGTTGTTGCCGAAAGCTATATACAAAGAGGTTTTGTTTCTCCACGCTATAGGCAAGTAAGAAGAGTACGAGTCCCACTGCCGCTCCCTTTAACCAATCCGGCCATGATTTCCAGTTCACCTTGTTAAGGATTAAAGATAAAGGATTAAGGATTTCATTCCGATGCTTCTCCCGCGCTTTCGGCGGCGCTCATTGATAGTCCATCTTTCAACCGCTTTTGGATTTCTTTGAGAATCTCGCTCGAGACTTTTTTGTTTTCCCGCAGGAACTGGCGTGTGGCATCGTATCCGCGTCCTAACTTAACCCCGTCGTATTCATAGGAGGTTCCGGATTTTTTAACTAATCCGAGTTTCTCACCGAGCGCGATGAGTTCGCCTTCGCGCGAGATACCTTCGTTGTACATAAGGTCGAATTCGGTTTGCTTGAATGGGGCGGCCACCTTATTTTTGACTACTTTGACGCGGATGCGTCCACCCATCACCTCGTCACCTTTTTTTATCTGGGCGATGCGGCGAATGTCGAGGCGTACCGATGTGTAGAATTTCAAAGCTTTGCCTCCCGGCGTCGTTTCTGGATTACCAAACATAATTCCGATTTGCATGCGGATTTGGTTGATGAAGATGATGATGGTCTTGGAGCGGGCCACGATGGCGGTGAGCTTTCGAAGCGCCTGTGACATAAGTCGCGCCTGCTTGCCAACGTGGCTTTGCCCCATATCGCCCTCAATTTCGTCTTTCGGTGTCAGTGCCGCGACCGAGTCAATGACAATGACATCAATTTTTCCCGAACGCACCAAACTTTCAACAATCTCAAGCGCTTGTTCTCCTGTATCAGGTTGGGAAATCAAAAGCTCGTCGATTTTCACGCCAATTTTTTTTGAGTACTCCGGGTCCATGGCATGCTCGGCGTCAATGAAGGCGCAAATGCCACCCTTCTTTTGCGCTTCGGCAACCACATGTAAAGAAAGAGTAGTATTGTGATTCACAAAACCGTTGGCGAAAAATGTTGAACCTTTCGGCACAGTGAAATCAACGACATGACTCGTTGCCTTTTCTGTTCGCGTTATTTTGTCAAAGAAGAAGTGCAGTGTTTCTAATTGCTCAAAATACTGGTATTCGGGCAGGTTATGACCTTCCGCGAAGTGCTTCAGGATTTTTCGTAAGCGGTCGTAGCTTATATTGCAATTTTTGCCGCGGGGTGCCGGCAAGTAATCATACACTATGTCCCAATCGGCTCGGTTTGTTTTCCGCACTGTCCTGGAGAACATATCAAAAAACCCGTTGAGCCGTGCGTTAAGGTATGGAATGGTGTCAACGGTTGTTTTGGAAAGATATTTGCGTTTTCTTAGCACATCAATTCGGAGCAATTTATTTTTTCTTTTACTGCGAAAACCAATATGTTCAAGGAATTGCTTTTTGTCCCCTTGTCCTTCTATGTAGAGATAAAAGTATGCTGCTTTGTCTACGGTACGTCGTTTTTTCTTAGAAACTATGCCGTAGTTAAGTAAAGCAATATGAATTTGTTCGGCCAATCTCGGTGATTTTGTGCAATATTCTATCGTGCCACCGCTAAAACAGCCGTCGCACTCAAACAGAGCCGAGAGAAACACACTTACGATGTTTTTAGGAGCACATAAGACGCTTAAGGGAATTTCCTTCGTGCCCGCATCGTGCCAACCCAAACCTGCATACGCGAGAAAGGCCCGAGCTTTAGCATTATGAATAATGAAGCGAGATACGCCCCTCGTTCGTTTGTCACGAGTTACTTTCGGTTTCTCATTGAAAAGTCGCATACACAATTTCTCAAACTCGCGCTTTGTTTCCGTGTCTGCCACAGTCAGCTGTATGTTGTTTTTATTGAGTCCGGTTGCTGTTGTGGTGCCGTCACCAACGAGGTATCCCATGAGTAACGCAAGGTCGGTCGTCATGACAACAGGCGGAACAAATTTCTTACCCTTCTTATTTTGCGGGTGTACGGCATATGAAAATCCACTTAGATTTATTCCGCTTCCAAAGTAGTTTTGACCTCTTTGGATAGCGACATAATCATCTGGCTGAATCTCGTCAAGACGACGAAAGAGATAATGACCTTCTCTTGTGATGACGCGTATGCGATGGTTCGGCGTTCCCTCAATCACAAAACCATTCCTTGTCTCAACACGAATGGTGCTTTTTAGTCCTTGGTTGTAGAAGTGACTCGTTTGTTCGTAACAGTGTTCAGCGTAAACATACGTTCTTTGCTTCTGAAAACCGGGAATAGCAAGTTTGCCAAAAGCGTCAATAGGCAACATTCCATGTTCAGAGAATACGATGGAATTTCGGCTGATGCATTTCCCGCTACTCTCCGGGCCGAAGATTTCAACAATTCTGCCGCGTGGAAGACCGCCAACGCCGAGCGCGGCATCAAGGCCGATGGAACCGGTGGAGATGGCATTCACATCAACCCTTGGTTTTTCACCAAGCTTCATGATGGCGTCATCGCCAAACTTGGTCTTGATAGCGGCAATGGTGTCGTCGATATTCACGCCGACCACCTTCATCACTTTTTCTTTTTTTGGTTTGCCAAATGACATAGTCTTTTTTCTTATTCTCCCTTTCTTAAAGGGAGTGCCGAGTATTCGAGGCGAGGGATTTTCTTAAATCCTCCGGCCTATTGGCCACCTCCTTTAGGAAAGGAGGAATAAAACGCGGTTATGTTGATAATTTTCGATTTTTGATTTTACCATAGAGGTGGCCAATGATTGCGCCTAAAGCAAAAGTTTCGATGAGAAAAATTGGCAGAATGGTTCCAAGGTGATTTATCTTGCAAAAATCATTACAATACATTGGAAGTCTTGCAAGATACTCTGCGACAAGAAAGAAGGGGTTCTTGATCAATGCAACAATACCAAATATTGCTAAAGCAAGAGAGATGATAACTGCAAAAACTATTCCCCGAATTCCCCCTTTTACCCAATACGGCCAGTATTTCCAGTTTCTTGTCATGATTTTTTTGCCTTATCCTTTCCAAATCCGTGTTTGTTAAGGAAGTCAGCTATGGGTTTCGCACACTTCCCGCAAAAGATTTTTGTCCTAAATATCAGACCAAAACCCGCCGATACAGCCTCGTCTTCATTGGGAATGTTCTTTTTGCAGTTGTCGCATTTATACAGAATCATAGTTTTATATTTCTTATTTTTCGTTTTGATATTTTTCGATATTCGAAATTAGGTATTCGATAGTATACTTCACTGGCTCTGGATTCCCGCTTCCGCGGGGACGACAGGAGATAAAGTTGTCGTCGTCAACCTATACACCAACTCTAACCTTTTCTGCACGATATGCCCGAACCGGTCTTTTGCCTCAAGGGTCATTATAGAATAGCCCTCGGGGAGGAGCAATGATTCCTTAAAACGCCCCAATTCATCGGTAAAGATCGGTCGGCCGTTAAGGGTGAGAAAAGAGACATTACGCGCGGAACCGCGCACCGCTAGCAGGGACGTCGTTGACATCGCGCCGTTTGTGGGCTCTTCAATAATCAGAATTGGTCCTCGAAGATATTCTCGCGATTGAAGATAGGCATAGATGCCGAGGCCAAGCGCGACAAGAGCGATGATAGCAACGCTAATGATACGCTTTGGGGTTTTTTCCATATCTGCTCGAAAACTCTAAATTCGAAATTCTAAACTCTAAACAAGCTCTAAACTCCAAATTCCCAAATTCTAAACGGAACCATTTGAGGCCTTGGATGTTGTGGCTTATGATTTGTTTAGGATTTAGATATTAGGATTTAGAATTTTAAAGATTTCCCGGCCCTGGCGCTCCCGTCTCTTCTTCCGAAGCCTGGTGTTCCGAAGCACCCAACACTTCTCGTGGCTTTGATCCGTCAGCGGCTCCGATCACACTCCGTTCCTCCAGCATGTCCATGAGCCGAGCCGCGCGAGAATAGCCGATGCGGAGCTTCCGCTGCAGGTATGAGGTGGATGCTTTGCCCGCCTGCATCACGAATTCGCGAGCCTCTTCATAAAGATCATCATCTATCTCCTCGGTATCACTCATCGTGCTCTCAAAGATTGAGTTGCCTGCGCCCGCATCTCCTCCGCTGAGATGGAGTTCCTGGGGGATATCATCTTTATATTGTTCTGACAGATAGCGTGTAACCCTCTTCACCTCGGTTTCCGTAATGAAAGCCGATTGCAGACGCACCGGTTTCGACATCTCTCCCGAAAGAAAGAGCATATCGCCCGCGCCGAGGAGCTTCTCGGCGCCACCGGTATCCAAAATAGTACGCGAATCGATTTGCGAAGACACCTGTAGCGCGATGCGGGCTGGGATATTCGCTTTGATAAGTCCGGTAATGACATTCACGCTCGGCCTTTGGGTGGAGAGGATAAGGTGTATACCGACCGCACGGCTCATTTGTGCCAGGCGTACGATAGCCGCTTCAAGCTCTCGCGGATAGGCCGTCATGATATCCGCAAGCTCATCAATGATGATGACGATAAACGGCATCCGCTCGGGGATCTTTGCCGCTAATTCGTTCGCATCGGCTTCTTTGGTTAAGGTCTTCTCGAACTTTTTGTATTCCGGCTCCACGATTGTTTTGTGGTATGACTGGATGTCCCGCACGGATTCTGATTCAAGGATGTCATAGCGGCGGTCCATTTCCTTGGCTGCCCACTTTAGCGCGAGGATGCTTTTTTTGGCGTCGGTAATGACGGGTGTGAGGAGATGGGGGATCTTGTTGTAGAGCGTGAGCTCGACACGTTTCGGGTCAATCAAGATGAGCTTGAGGTCGTCGGGCGAGTTGCGGAAGAGGAGAGAGGTAAGGATTGTATGGATCGTGACCGATTTTCCCGAACCGGTGGCTCCGGCGATAAGGGCATGAGGCATCTTTGACAGGTTCGCGAAATGTGCCTTTCCGGAAAGGTCCTTACCGAGCGACATGAGCAAAGGCTTTTCCGAGGAGGCGAATTCGGCGCTTCCGAGCATCGTGGCAAGACCGACGGTTGTTTTGACAGTGTTGGGAATCTCGATGCCGACGAGTGATTTCCCTGGGATAGGCGCTTCAATGCGGATAGGGTGGGCGGCAAGCGCAAGTTCAAGTTCCCGTTGGAGCGCGACGATTTTTGAAAGCCGCACGCTCTCCGCGGGTTTCAGAGCATAGCGAGTGACACTAGGACCAATTGAGATTTCGTCCATTTCAACTTCAATGCCGAAATTCTGAAGCGTTCGTTTGATGATATTAGCGTTTGCCTTAATATCGCCCACTCCGGGCTTACCCTTATCGAGTTCCAAAAGCGTAAGAGGTGGGGGGGTGTAAGCTCGGGAGCTTGGTCGTGTAGGAATCGTGGCGGCGACTAATGACAACTCGCCGCTACCGCTCTGCATCTTTGACTTCTTATCTCTCCGTTTCTCCGTCTCAGTTTCTTCCGATATCTCCGCTTCCTCAGACGGCTCTTCCGAGGGTTCTCCCTCTTCATTACTGGCCGGAGCTGCTTCTAAACCGCTTATGTGTATCCCCCGTCTCTTCCCAGAGAGCGATCGCCAGAGCAGGCCGAGCGTGCCAACAGGGATCGAAGCCTCAAACATAATAAGGAGTGAGATCACAAAACAGGTGGCGAGAATGACCAGCGACGTGTAGATCTCAAAGAGGTGCACCAAAGGCGAAGAAAGCACTTCCCCCAGCCAGCCTCCTTTGGTAGGGAAAATGAGCTCGATGATGCCAAGTCCGGAGAGGAACAGAACGAATGCCCCCACAGTCTTCTTAACCGGGAAAAGCCCTCGAAGTGCGCGCAGAAATCCTGCGGACAGAAAGAACGCAAGGATAGGAAGAAGATAAAAACCTACGCCAACCAAATTGGTCAACCATGCATAGATTCGTTCACCTCCACCTCCGGCTTTTCCAAAGATGGAAAAGATGAGTATAAGTCCAGCCGCAAAAAAAATCACGGCAAGCACACCTTGAAGCGTTTCTTCACGGAGAAGGGGAAGCCGTTCTGCATTTTTACTTTTTCGTGCCATGCGGAAAGTATGAGGAGTAGTATATCATGTTGTTTTTTCAATTTGTGGCTAAACGGTGTTGCTCCCCCACCTATCTCCGAGCAGACTTGCGCTTCCTTGGTCTTAATGTTGAAGTTACAAAGGAACTTGCAATTTATGTGTCCGATACGATAATGGACATACAAATCTTAGCGCACACTCTCTAGGACATTTTAGATAAAGGACATAATCCACGCACAAAGCATAAAGGTCAGTAAAGCAGAAAATGAAAGGCACTTAGAATTTTTATTTCGGCTACCGAGGAGCGCCGCGACAACTTGCTAGTTTGCATGGCATCCGAGCGAAGACGAAATATCATGGGTTACACACCGCAAGGCTTGTCCGCGCGAAGTACGAGCGAAGCTAGGTTCCTTAAAACCGTGGCTTGCCCTGGGGTCAATACCGCTTTTATTTTTTTTAATTTTGCATCAGCGCAATCAGATTGCGATTTGCCTATAATATAGATGAATCCTCGCAGATATAGCCAAATAGAGAGAGCTTTAAACATACTCGATAAGTCCGGGACAGTAGATATATTACAGGAAGACCAGTATCTCTTGTTCCTCTTCAAAAAGACAGAACGAGTGGCTGCCGCCCTTTATGTAGTTACGGGATTGTTTCCCGACGGTGAACCTCTGAAGTGGGGGCTCCGCGAGAGCGGGGTGTTGCTCATAAAGCACACGTTGTCCTTTAAAGAACGTGCGACCGTGCATAGCAAAGAATTTCTTTCTGATACGTTCGCAGAGATGGCACACCTTTTCTCTCTCCTTGACCTCGCCTATGTCGCCGATCTCTTGTCTCCTATGAATTTTTCAGTGTTAAAAAAAGAGCTTGAAAACGTGCTGGGTATCATTGAAGGAAAATGGCGTATCTCGAGCTTTCCCATCTCTCCTCCTTTTCTTGAAGAGAGTTTCTTCGGGATACCCAAAGACATCTTTTCCAGTACCAATGCAAAGGAAGGGGAAAGCGAAATACTTTTTCCGTTTTCTCCGGGTGCGGAACAACACGCAGAAGGGGACACTGCGATCCACGGGTTCGGAGAGTTCGAACGTTTCAAGAGGAATCAAAAGGACATCTATAAAGGACATGCTGATTCCAGAGAAAATGTCCTTAACAAAAAGACTCAAGTTTCAAGGTCGAAAACTCGAATAGCTCTGAACAAAGAGGCCGTGGTTAGTCCTTTATCGAATCAAACTAAAGAGGATCGAAAGCAGAATATCCTCGCCGTGTTGCGTCAACAACATAGCGCCATGATTAAGAATTTTTCTGCAGTTATCAGAGGATGCAGTGAGAAAACGATTCAGAGACTCCTTACCAGGATGGTTCAGGATGGTGTCCTTAAACGGGAAGGCGATCGAAGATGGAGCCGTTATTCTATTTTTGAGCAAAAGCAAAAGAAAGTTACCTGATGATGCAAGATTTATCGTTTCGCTGTCTTTATATACCCCATACCCACTTTTTTGTAGCCTTGTTTCGATAATACACCACAAAATCATAAGTACCGAGTGGCCCCCATACACTTAAATCAATTGGTCCACTACTCGCCTGTGATAGGGTAGGACAGGACAAACCTGTTTTAGCTCTAAAACCCTTATTTCGACTATGTAACTTTGAATTACGAAACTAACATTCTAAGCTGTCATTCCCGCGTAGGCGGGAATCCAGACCTATACAATAAGCCACACTCTGGATCCCCGCAGTAGCCTGTCCTCGGCCACGATCGGGGACGAGGATGACAGAAACGG
>CAZOIN010000007.1:0-5827 GCA_964579985.1 uncultured Candidatus Saccharibacteria bacterium | reverse complement strand
TGACCGGTGAAGTTCTTACCTTTCCAGTCCGCGCCAATGATGCGGATATCGGCTTTCAGATTCTTTAGTTTTTCGTACAAATCGGCTTCGCTCGTATAGGTGCGCACTTCATCAACATATTTAATTCCGGAGAGAATAATCTCTCGCTCGGGAAGCGACATCACCGGTTTATTCTTTGCTCTATCAACCGATGGGTCGTCCTGCAAAAAGACGATGAGATAGTCGCAGACCGTCTTTGCTTCCTTGAAGACGAGCATATGCCCGGCATGGCAGAGATCAAATGCGCCGCAGGTGAAACCGATTTTCTTTTTTCCGCTCTCTTGCATCATGACGATATTGTATCTCTATAACTCGCATCATACAAAAAAGTAGCGCTCCGACCGAAGTTGGAGCGCCATGTGAATATATGCACGATAGCATCTGTCAGAGCATCGGCTCTGGAACATACGCCGCGGCGTTAGGATACCGCTCGAGAACAACAGTAATCTTTGTGCAGACTTTCTCCACCTGCTCTGGGGCGGCACCGTGGTTAGGCTCGGCAATGCTCGCTTCAATTTCCGCTCGATTGAGAGGAAACGCCGTATCTTCGGCAAGCAAGCCGATAAATGGGTTTGCGTCCCCCCGACGGACAGCACTGATTGATGCGAGTGCATGTGTTTTGATGGTCGCATGGAGCTTCTCCCGTGTACCACCCGCCTTGAGACCCGCCATAAGGAGGCGCGTGCTCGAGAGAAACGGCAGATAGTGGGCGAGCTCTTTCGCAATCATCGCGGGAAACACTTCCATTTCGTCGAGAACATGCAGAGCCGATTCGCAAATCCCGTCAAATGTAAAGAAAGCGTCGGGTAAGGCGACTCGCCGTACGACTGAGCAGCTGACATCACCTTCGAGCCACTGGTCCCCCACTAAACGACTTAACATGTCGTGATATCCGCAGAGTACATTCACAAGACCACATATGCGTTCGCAGGTACGGCTGTTCAACTTGTGCGGCATAGCCGACGAAAACGTCTGCCCTTCGCGCACGCCTTCATGCACAAGGTCGTGTCCAGCCATGAGCCGCACCATAAGCGCAAAGTTTCCCAAAGCGGAAGCAAGTTCGACCAGCGTGCCTACGGTCGCAAAGTCGAGAGACCGCGGATACACCTGCCCGACGCTATCGAACACCTTCGTAAATCCCAAATGCTCCATGATGAGCCGCTCGAATTCGAGAGCTTTCTCTGGGCTTCCCAAGAGGTCAGCCATATCCTGTTGTGTTCCCATTGCTCCTTTAATTCCGCGCAGACGATACGTGCTGATGAATGTTTCAAGGCGTTCAAAGGCCATGAGAAGTTCTTCAGCCCAATTCGCGTTGCGCTTGCCGAGCGTAAGAGTTTGCCCCGGCACGTTGTGCGATCTGCCGCAGAGGTTGAGTAGCGCAAATTCCGCGGCTCGTCTCCCAAGGCGCCCTAGCACCGCCACCGTCCGGTTACGAACATGAAGTAGCGCTTCGCGGATTTGGAGCTGCTCGACGTTATCGGTGAGGTCCCGGGAAGTAAAGGCCTGATGAATCAATTCGTGACCTGCGAGATCATTAAACTCTTCGATTCTAGCTTTTACGTCCTGTCCGGTATTAAGTTCCCGCTGCCGGATCGAGTCGAGGTTGACGTTATCAATTTGTCTCTCATATGCAAGAATGGCCTCTTCCGAAATACTCATGAGGCCCATGGAGCGTTGTCCGCTCAATCCGGCTACCCAGAGCTTACGCTCCAGTATTACTTTGTTTTCGGTGCCCAAAAGTACGACCAGGGGAGTGCTTGCGTATCGGTTTGCCAATACGTTCTCGATGCTTGTTTTCATTTGTTAGTGTTCCTTTCATTCTGAAATCCAGTACCATACTGAATCTGGACCTATCCTGCCTATAAACACGCCTCAAGTCAACTATGCGTAATGTCTGGCGCAAATTTAGAGCCACGTTCGAATGAGTCGCTTGGTATGCTCCGGGTCCGTTACTTCTAGTACATCAATGCCGGTCGCGATGACCGGAAAGTCATTGCCGCCTTCGCCAAGGTCATCGCCAACAAACACCATCGCGCTTCGTGGAACGCCAAGATGTCTCTCCATCTGCATAATACCGTACGCCTTATCTATCCCTTTCCGTGTCACATCAATGGAACTTGTCCCGCCCGTGCGAATCTCAAACTCGGGAATGAGATTCTGGAGTACCTCTATCATCTTCAGCCGTTTGCGCCGGTCGGGGTCCCACGCGCTCTTAATCGCGAGCGGAGCGAGCGAGCCATGCGCGGCGAAGGTAATCTGGGTGCCGCGGTCTTCTATAAGTTCGCCGTAAATTGTTTCGGGTCTTTGGAAACCTACTTCAACAAACATCTGCTCAAATGATTGAAAGATGCGCGCTTTCTCTTCGGGTGAGAGCGTCTCGGTATAGACGACGCACCACTGCCCGCCCTCCTGCCGATAGAAAGCCGAGCCGCAGGTGGGAAAGAGAAAGAGCGATGTGAGATTGCCTCCCCTTAATTTGCCGACAAATTGTTTTTGGAACTGCGTAAAGGCCCCGCCCGAAATCACGGCGACTTTCTTTTTCCTCAAAAGCGCGATAAGGAGCGCCGCCATTTCATCGTCTATCTCCTGCTTGCTCTCGGCGAGCGTCTTGTCCAAATCAAAGACAATTAGTTCTTTATTGTGCATATCGAAAAATCTAGTTGCCATCCGCTTCGGTGTGCTCATGAACGGGTATTCCTTTCGCCTTGAGCGCCTTTCGCTCTTCTGGAGAGAGCAGGTGCAACGCGCCGTTTTTAGAGAAGAAATCAGTATATCTCTTTTGAAAATCTTCCAGATAGCGTACATGAGTGGCATAGGCATGGTCACTCGTAAAGGTACTCCGGGGCCACACATTGCACCACCGATAGATGCTATCTATCGCGGCGATAATCTTTTCTTTGTTTGGATTTCCCTCCAAAAACTGAACCATCAGATGTTCCGGTGCTTCTCCGCTCTCTTCAAGCGGCAAGCCGGTATCAGGGTCAAACTCCAAAGCGGGCTGGATATAGGGGAGCTCGGTGTACTCGCCTCGACCGGTCTCAACATAGACACGGCGCCTCCCCACCGCATTCCATGCCCGTTCCGAACTCCAGGTACATTCGCCGGCAATCATGACCAGTCGCCTTTTTTCGGTATGTGAATCCATGGCGGCCTGCATCATTGAAGAGATATAGAGTTCCCGCACCAACCCCTTGCGTTGGCTTTCGGGGCGCGTCACGCCGTAGGCGCCCATAAACATACTTTCGTTTGTCGGTTCATGTCGGTCATTCTGCATCTCCATCGTCCCTCCGGCATAGACCGACTGCAACTTTCCTGACTCATCGCGGGCGACATAGAGACGATAGCGTGTAAGGTCTCGAGAGCCGTCGGGAAGTTCCCCCTTAATCGCGGCTTTGAGCACTTCCATAGAGTCAACCTCTTCTCTTCCGAAAACCCCCTCGGAGAGCGCCTGAATTTCCGCAATCAGATTTTCGTCTCCTGCGCGGACCAAGTGCACCTCATAGCGCTTCCCTTCTTTTTCAATCACACATTCGGGAGTATCGGTAGCAGAGCGTGTATATCTACTCGTTTTCTGTAGTTCGGCAATCATCTTCCACACTGGTTGCTCGGAGATTGATTCCCGCAGACAGACCACGCATATCTCCCCGCGGTTGACGCCGTGCGGGCAGGCATCCGCTTCGGCATTCTTCTCATGCGGAATTTCTATTGAGGGTTGCGGAAAGGACTCTGTCATAATACATTCTATAATAGCAGAAAAAAGTGCGGTGTTAGTTTTTCTTGGGGGGTGCTGTCGCAAGAACTTTACTCTACCGTGAATACACTACATAGAAAAAAACCGCAGATGTTAATCTGCGGTCTGTGAACTCGACTCCTCATTCATTGTTTTTTAAGAAGAACGACGGTGGAGGATACATTTTCTTTTCTCCTATAGACGAGATGAACAGTAGTCCCCATCCATTTTCTTCGTATGCTTTAGCAATTGCTTGTGCCGTAATCAACGGCTGCTTGAAAACCGTGCAAAAATAGGCGGTAACGAACTTTTTTATGTCAGATGCCTTGGTATGTTCGTCTGGTTCAATCGTTCGGAGACCTAAAAAAAACAGTACTGTATTCAACCGAATAATGCGCCCAGGACCCATATTCCTATGCCTGATTACATGCGAGTACGGCACGTGTACGACATGAGTGAGGTCGCAAAAGTTTGCACTACCCAAAATCCCAGTCACCTCCCAGTGTGTAGGAAACACCTCGCACACTTTTTGCGTTAGAAGAACTTCTTTATCAAGAGTCCTAAATACATCAATTCTCTTGTGCCATGCGATTAACTCATCGCACCGCCGAAGCATTTTGTTTACCTGCTGAGAACCTATTTTAAATCTCTCGGCAATTAATTTCGTGCTCCAAGAATTGAGATGAAGTGATGCAACTTTTGCAAACCGCCTTGGATAAGATGTGTTGCGCAAATACCTCTCCACATCTTTCTCTTCATACTCTGTATTAATCATATGAACCGCCCTTCCTTTGTTTGATTTTTATGATGAGAACTACAAAAACTACTATCTACGAGGATAGCACGAGCAACAAATCCTGTCAAATCTTGCGGCTGAGAGAGGTTGCGTTGGGGGTGATAGACGGGTTCTGCCCCCGTGACCTCCGCTGCCACAGAGCGGCGCTCTACTAGCTGAGCTACTATCACCATATTATTTCGGCAGTGCCTCATTATACCGATGAATGAGGTAATGGCAATTATGACATAACCAGACGAGATTCTCTAGTTTGTAATTTGTTCGATTTTCATCAATGTGGTGGGCGACCAAAACTCGTTTGTCGGTCTTTTTACACCGAAGACATTCTTGTATTTGTTTGCTTTTTAAAAGCACCTTTCGATAGGTGGTACTCCCGTCTTTCCACAGAAGATGTTTGACTCCCCTGTATTGAGTATTTCTCCATTTTGTTTGACAGGACTTTGAACAGAAAAACTTACCACTTTTTGAACGGGTCATGGCTTTCACTGTCTTGTAACTTTGCTTACCGCAAATATCACACCCAACGATCTTGCCACTTCTTGCCGCAATGTAATGACATTGTCGAGAGCAAAACCTCCCCCATCCAACTTTGATATGCGTTGGTCTCGCATAAAATATCTTCTGACAATTTTTACAAGGTATGAGAGGCATATCTTTTGTCTTTCTTGAGATGACGGATAAACCGAAGGTGTTCTGACGGATAATGGTGCACCAGAAAATGACAGTCGTGACAAAGCCACGCGAGATTTGAAATATGATTGTTTTTTCTATTGCGATCAATATGATGCACGGCAAGTACTCGCTTATCTTTTATCCTACATAAACTGCACTCGCGAAGAACCTTGTGACGAAGCAAAACACCCTTATATGAAAACTCACCCGTAGTCCAATTTGGATGTTTGACTCCCTTTTGATTACTATTCAACCATTCTAAACCGCACTTTTTTCCACAAAAGAATTTGCGATTTTTTATAGATAAATCGTGGAACTGTTTGTAAATCTTACTGCCACACCAATAACACTTGATGAGATTCCCTGTCCGACGAGCTCGGTGCTGACAGAACGAAGAACAGTAAGAGTGTTTAACTAGTTTTATCTGTGAAAGTTTCCGGTAAAATTCTTTCTTGCAGAGAGTGCAGGTAGCAAGGGGCATACGATATATTGTATGCGAGTCCTGGTTGTATGTAAATACAGCCCCGTGTGGATATCTACGATTACCTATAGACATCTTGTGCAGAGAGTATGGTATCCTAAATCAGATG
>CAZOIN010000006.1:0-1685 GCA_964579985.1 uncultured Candidatus Saccharibacteria bacterium | reverse complement strand
CACCTGTTGCGTAATTGTGGAGCCCCCTTGGCCGCCGAGCAGGTTTCCCTTGAAGAGGTTGGTGAATACGGCGCGGACGATTGCCTTGATGCGGATGCCGTTGTGCTGCCAAAATTCGTTATCCTCGATCGCTACCGTCGCATTTTTGACATTGCGGGATATCTCACCGTAGGGCACCACGGTACGCTGGGCGCTTTTATGGAGGTCATAGAGGACCACTTCACCGGTGCGGTCGTAGATCTTGGTCGATTCGCTCACCTTGCGATTGTTGAACTGCGAAAGGTCAGGGAGATTCCACGAGGAAACCCATAGCGTAAGTAGCCCTGCTGTCAAGAGAGCTAAAGAGAGCACCAGCAAGAGAGCGCTCCGGATAAGATGGCGATGTTTCCTTCGACGGGGCATGGGAATGATGTTATCACATCAACCGAAAATCCTTAATCATTAATCCTTAACTCGAAAATACACATCGGGAATAGTCTCTGTGAACGAGGTAAGAATCAAGGGTTAAAGATTCGGCTTTTTTGTGTTAATCTTATTTCATGTCAATTTTCAAAAAAGCATCTAAGGTGCTCACGGATGGTGTCAAAATACAGGAGCTTCTTACGCGAGGCGTGGAACGGGTGTACCCTCAGGCGGAGGCCTTGGAGAAGGAACTCTTAAGCGGGAAGCGCCTCACGCTGTATTTCGGTATTGACCCAACCGGACCAACGCTCCACCTTGGCCATGCGGTTTGCTTGCTCAAGCTTCGGCAATTTCAAGATTTGGGACACAACGTTATCGTTCTCTACGGCGGCTTTACCGCCCAGATTGGAGACCCAACCGGCAAAGGGGAGGCGCGGCCGCAACTTTCAGCCGAGGCGGTTACGAAAAATACCTCGAGCTACAGGAAAGCAATCGGAAAAATTCTGGATTTGAAGAAAGCCAACATTAAATTCTTGAACAACGAAGAATGGAGCAACAAACTCAAACCCGCCGATATAATGGCCATCGCTTCTCGTTTTACCGTGTCGCAGATTCTTGAACGGGATATGTTTAAGGAGAGGCAAAAACACGGGCAGGAGATTTATTTGCACGAATTTCTCTACCCGGTCTTCCAGGCCTATGACGCGGTGACTATGGATGTTGACATACAGGTCGGAGGCAATGACCAAACTTTTAACATGCTTGCGGGGAGGACACTCATGCGCAAGGTGAAGAACAAAGAGAAGTTTGTTGTTGCCTTGAAGCTTCTTGTCGACCCTTCGGGCAAAAAGATGGGAAAGACAGAGGGGAATATGATAGTGCTTTCCGATGTTCCGGCAGAAATTTTTGGAAAAGTGATGAGTTGGCCGGATTCGATGATTTTAATCGGATTCGAGCTCTGCACCAAAGTCCCGCTTAAGGATATTGAAGCATTCAAGGCCGCCCTTGAGCGAGGCGAAAACCCAAAGAATCTGAAACTACGACTGGCTGAAGAAATCACCGCGCTCATACACGGTGAAAGCGAGGCAAAAAAAGCCCGTGCCAGATTTAATGCCGCATTTACCGAGGGGAAACCGGAAGAGTTCATAGAGGTGCGCCTTTCTGGTAAGGAAACTGCCGAGGCGCTTATGGAAAAGAACATCATCGCGTCAAAAACCGAGCTTCGCCGGCTCATCGGCGAAGGGGCGATCACCAATCTCGACTCGACTACCAAAATGGGCGAA
>CAZOIN010000005.1:0-3471 GCA_964579985.1 uncultured Candidatus Saccharibacteria bacterium | reverse complement strand
CTTATTTTCCCTGTCTTGTGGAGATGATCTAACACAACGTCATTTTTATATTGTCTTATTATTGTTCTAGTGCAGATCGGACAACGAAAAGGTTTACCTATGGTTGGCGGAGGATATACTTTTTCAAATTCATTCCTCTCTTTTACAGACATAGGTTTTTTCCAACTACGACAATCTCTGCATTCACCTCTCCTTGAGACTTTACCTCGGATAGTTTTTTGATTTTTCTCAAATTCAAAAATACTCTTCTTTTCCTGGCATCTTCGACATATTTTGGTCTCATTGAAACAGGAGTTACAAAATTCACCATTTGTTGCCTTATTTATATTGCACTCGATACAGGATTTTGTCGTCATTTTATAAAATAATTAAGATCTTTCTTATAAAGTTTTGCAAATTCTTTCAACTGCAAAACATCAAATCGTCTTTGTCCCGATTCTATTTTTGAAAGGTAAGACTGCGTCTTTCCAAGTTTCTTAGAAGCCTCAACTTGCCCAAGCCCAGACTCAAAACGCGCCTTTTTCAAGCGTTCAACGATTACATTATGGTCTTTTGTATAAATTGCTCTAGGCATTACATTGTTAGTATAGTATTCCATTGTGTATTATTCCAAACTGCCATATAATGTATTTATGATAACGGCGAAGCAAAACCAAAAATTTCCTTTCCATTTTTTGTCGGCTCCCCCCACACCCCCCGCCGAGGAAAATAAGAAAGGTAAGGAAAATTTTTGGTTTTTCTACGCGACCGAAGGGAACGGACGATGCGCGCATCACTCATCATCAGGATTCAATTCAAAATACATTCGAACTTCGTTCAATACACACCGTTTTAGGAAATCCGTCCGTCAGGGCGTGATTTTCTTAACGGAGGGTGTGGGAGTTTCTCTCCCTACGGGAGCAGTATACCTTTTGGGTATGTTCTTCACTCCGAAGCTTGAACCTACGCTCAAAAGCTTTTCGAATCCCACACGAAAGCGTCCCACGCTTTCTACCCTCCGCTTTCGCAGACTCAAACGGAGGGTGTGGGATTCGAACCCACGGACGATTTTTAAGACCGTCACAGGTTAGCAACCTGTTCGATTAACCGCTCTCGCAACCCTCCAATAATCGCTACTCTACCATATCTCTCGGTATTTCTTAAGCGGTATCGAAAATTCAAAAAATACGCTAGCATAAAGGCATGACCGAATCAAAAAGCGTCCTTGAGGTGAGCCTACTTGGCCCGACCAATCTCAAAAAATTCAGCGGGATCATTGGCAAGAGTGATGCAACAATCGAAGCGTTAGCGCAATTTATTGGTAGTGCGACCGCCAAAGGTGGGGCAAAACTTACCGTCGTCTTTAACTATGCTGGTATGCTCGCGCAGGTAGGAGAAGCTCATAAAAAGGAGGGCGGCACCTTGCGCATGCTGTATACAGAAAAAATGGCAGACTCGAACGACTGGGAGACAGTACCCTATGAAAAACATCTTTCGGGCGCAACCGAGACACAAAAGTTTCCGAGCTGGCATCACATGCTTCTCTCGCTTGTGAGCGACGCCGACATCGTCCTCTGTGTCGGTCTCTCGGCGGGAGTCTTCGCGGAACTCGCGTACATGAAATGGAACAGGCTCGAGAACCGCGGCCGCGTGAAAAAATTGATCGGCATCAAAGAGCTTCTCCGAGACGAGTGTTTCCCTCCCGAGATCGCCGCCGATTTTCAAAGCATAATCGAAATAATCCCAGCCGCAGAGTTATCACACACACTAGACACATGGAAAAACCGATTAAAAAAGTAACGAGCAAGACGACGTCATGGGGAAAGGTGGCGAAGTGGTACGATGAGACGGTCGAACAAAAAGGCTCCTACCAACAAGACCTCATTTTGCCGAACCTCCTGCGCCTCATGGAAATACAAAAGGGGGAACGAATCCTCGACCTCGCCTGCGGGCAAGGACTGTTCGCCCGCGCCTTTCACGCGGCGGGAGGAAAGGTAGTCGCCGCCGATATTTCAAAAGAGCTCATTGCCATTGCCACCGAGAAATCTCCAAAAGAGATCGCGTACCACACCGCACCCGCAGAGGCTCTTCCCTTCCTCAAAAACGGAAGCATCGACAAGACAGCGATCGTACTCGCCCTCCAAAACATTGAGAACCTAAACGAGACACTGGCCGAATGCGCCCGTGTGCTTGTTCCAAACGGCAAACTCTATCTTATGCTCAATCACCCCGCCTTCCGCATCCCAAAAGAAAGCTCGTGGGGTTTTGATGAGAAGGCAAATGTGCAATACCGCCGTATTGACCGCTACCTTTCGAATATGAAAATAGAGATAGAGATGCATCCGGGCCTAAACGCGTCCGGAGGACGCGTCGGCCGAACCAATTCATCCGATGAATTTGTTCTAGGCAGAAAACAGAGTGAACAGACGCTCTCCTTTCACCGACCCCTCCAAACCTACGCCAAAGCGCTCTTTAAACAGAACTTCTGTGTGCGACGCCTCGAAGAATGGAGCTCGACAAAAAGAAGCCAAAAAGGTCCGCGCGCGGAGGCGGAAGATCGCGCGCGGAAAGAAATCCCCCTGTTCTTGACCATCGAGGCGCAAAAAATATCCCATGTGAATTAATTCGCAAAATACTCCGCAGCTCTGCTGCGGAGATGAGTGCGAATGAGAAGGGGGTTGGGGAAACGGGAGTTTCCCCGCGGCGGAGAGCAGTGAGCGAGTCTTCGAGCGAGCGCTCCGAACCGAGGGGTTCTCAAATAACATCTGCTCGCCGAATACCCCGTCAGCTTGCTGCGGGGATAGGACGAGCAGATTTTATTTTGTGTACCCTTGCGCACGGCTAGAGGGAGTTGCTACACTGTAGGAGACAAACATCTAATTCGTCGCAATCATTACAAACTAGTCTAAAGAAACACATGCGAAGCAACACCAAACAAGGTATCGCCCCACTCGCGATCATTATCATAATCCTTCTTATTCTCGGAGGGGGGGGTTATGCCCTTAAAAAAAGAGCCGATAGCAAAGCAGGGGAGAAAGAAAAGGAAACACAATCGGTGCAAACCGGGATGCCAGTACCGGACACTGACACAAAAGAAGTTGAGGTGGTGAAGGAACCGACCACGCTTCAAATTAAACTGAACGAACAGAATGCTTCAGGCCAGGGAGGGCAGGCGGTCATTGCGCAAATAGGAACCAGCACCGTGCGAGTGATCGTGAACCTAGTTGGGAAACCGCCTCTTGAGGTACAGCCGGCTCATATTCACCTTGGTAACTGTCCCACTCCCGGTGCCGTCAAATATCCCCTCGCGAACGTGGTGAAGGGCGCGTCACAGACCGATATTCAAAACATGACGCTCAAACAATTGCTTTCGGAACTCCCGCTCGCCATTAACGTGCACAAGTCTTCCGCCGACCTCAAGACCTACGTTTCCTGCGGAGATATCGTGGCAAAACAGGCGAAAGTCAAGGTAACCTACAGCGTTGACGGTTT
>CAZOIN010000004.1:0-4978 GCA_964579985.1 uncultured Candidatus Saccharibacteria bacterium | reverse complement strand
GCAAAAGTAGCCTCCGTAATCGCCCGAGCTTCGATCAAGCCGAATTTCTGATTGGGATGCTTTTTGTTGTAGTCGTCCACTGCTTTGTCAAACCTATGTGCGGAACCGTACACGAGTGGAATAACCGGTGCCTTATTAGTTCGCGCAAATTGCCCCATAATTTCCACTGCCTTTTCCTCGCGGAAATCAAATGCCCGTAATTTCTTCACTTCATCAGCCGTTTTACTCCTGGAAATTCCTTCATATAGGCGGGCGATCTTGTCGTCATCCTCAAACGCGGCTGCGTTAGTTGCATCTGTTTCGGCAGCTTTACGCATTGTCTTGCCGTCTAGAAAAAGCTTCTCGTCCCCGCCGTAATAAAACACTGCATCAGCGCCGAACGATTTTAGCTGTTCTACCGGTACCAGCTTCTTATATGCACCCTCGCGGTCTTTCTGAAGTACGGCTTTTTCATTTTTAGTCATGGCAATCTTAGAGCCATAATCTCTGAAATAATTGTCCAGAAGGGTTAGCCTTTTTTGGAAAAGATAGTTCAAGTGAGTGGTGAGCTTGGGAGTAGGTGTCGCTTCGAGCATTTTTAGTACGCTTTCATGCACGAGAATAATTTTCCGATAACACTCCTTATCAGGCTGGATAAGTTCAAGTAGTTCCCGTACCGTGGTGCGACCGCCATTTGCTGCTTTTTCATTTTCAAGCGTAAGGCCTTCCGTGAAGATATTCGTAAGTGAAGAATTTTCCTCTATGAGACCGGAAATAAAGCGTTCATTTGCTCTCTGCGACTGCATCACGTTTAGTCTTTGCGTCTCGTTCGTTAAATTGTAAGGTGTTTTGTGAGTCTGCCCGATGTGAAGAATGTAGGGTCCTTTGCCATTATCAACGGAGAGCGAGATCGTAAAGCCACTCGCCCGAGCGAGCGTGTTGCAGTGAAGTCCGACCTTCTCGTGCCACTCTCGATCGGTTAGGGTTCGCTTTCCGACCTCCTGATGTTTTGTTGTATCTGAAGACTTTTTGGGCATCTGTTCGCTTCCTTCGGCAATGCCCTCTGATGCGCCGAGAACTGCCGCACCGAGTAGAAGCGAATGAAATGATTTTTTAGCAAAACGTAGGGCTTTTGAAGTGGATCTCTTTTTGTTCGGAGCAACCGCTTGTCCCTCTTCCAGTTTCGCTTCAAGCGCCTCCGTTCGTGCCCATATCTCCTCATCTCGCTTTAAGATCGGAAGGGCTTCTTTGATTTTGTCGCAAAGCGCATCAAGTTCGGGAAGGCTTGCGGACTCTGGCACAGACGAGGCTTCCCTTTCTTCGTTAGCGTCCGCGTTGGTGGAAACAGACAAAACCGGCTGTTGCTTTTCAGCAAGTGGCGTATCCTCGAAAGACATCGGCATACTTTCTTTCATGTCATCATGATAACATCCGACATGCTCTAGAAAAAGGCCCCCGCGAAACAAGCGGAGGCCAATAAAAATTGAGTTGAAATTACTTCGTATGAGCAGTTGCCGTCCGCTTTGGCGGAGGGCCGTCAATGTCGAACATCGACGCGGTAACGGTTTTTGTGAGCTGTCCCAAGTGTTGATGTCCGTTCTTGTCGACGAGGGGCTGGAGATACGCACTGTGTGGAGTAAATGGAATCTCCATTAAGTGCAAACTTCTGTCTTTTTCCACCACCGCGATGACCCTTTCACCAACCTTTACGTACGCGGGTGCATAGTACACCTTGCCCGTTTCAAGATCTTCCCAGCGAATGGATTCGCTAATCGTTCTTACACCCAGTCGGAATTCCTGATCAATAGCTACACATACCAAGGTCAATGTAGCGAAGAAGACGAACAGGATAAAGGCTCGGATCCGCCGTGATTTCTGCCCTTTCCAGAGCAACGTACAAGTTGAAGCCACAATGGCCAGTGTGATGACCGCCGTAAGTATTGTCACATTCATAGTATTTTGTTTTGTTGGCTGATTTCGTTTTGAATTCAGCCGTGTTCTACAAGAAAGTGTACTGCCGAAATATCCTTTTAGCAACAAAGAACAAAATAGGTAATAGGCAACATGTAATATGAAATACGGTGAGGAAAGTCTTCTGCTAGTTCATACTCCATAATTCATTCTTCATGAGCATTTTAGGCACCCTCGCACCTATCTATCCGGCGGAATCTCGTAATAATTGATCAAAAATTTGGTGATTTTCATGAACGGCGCGGTAAGTGAGGCAGAGGCGAATTCTACTCCCTGGGGTTCAACGGCATACAAGAACACAATGAAGCTCGGATTATATGCCGGAAAGTATCCGAAAAACGAATGGAGAAACCTGTCGGTATAATATCCCCCGCCCTCTGTCGCATTGGCGATGAGCGCGGTTCCGGTTTTGGCCGCGATGCTGTGGTGCGGCATTTTATATGTACCCTTCAGAAGCGCGGTGTCTACGACCTCAACCAGCATGCGGGAGATCTCTTCTGATGTTTCAGGCTTCAGCACCTGCCTCTTTTCACTGCTTTCGACGGAACGAGAGAGACCCGTCTTGTATTTTATCTCAGTTACCACATGCGGAGTCACGAGATATCCGCCGTTCCCCAGCGCGGCAAGCGCGCGCACCGTTTGAATGGGAGTAAGGGCGATACCTTGGCCGTACGAGGCGGTAACGAGTTCAATATCCCTACCGCTTAAAAGATTCCTGACGAGGCCGGCTGCTTCTGCCGGAAGATCTATCCCCGTTTCCTCCCCCAATCCAAAGTTTTTAAGGTATTCTCGGAACCGATCCTTACCGAGCAAAAGCGCGACCGTAGCTGCTCCGGTATTGAGCGACTGGCTTAGCACTTCCTGCATAGACACCACCCCGCGGCCTTTACCGTCAAAGTTGGAAATAGTCTTGCCGTTCAAGGTCAAAAAACCGGCATCATAATAAGTGCTGCTCGCCGTTATGACGCCAGCATCAAGCCCAGCCGCCATAGTGACTGGCTTCATGATTGAACCCATTTCGTAGACGCTCTCGACGAGCGAATTGCTGAAACGCCCGGGATCGGTTTCATTGCCGTAATCATTTGGATCAAAAGAGGGGGAAAGTGCCATTCCGTAAATGCGTCCCGTATGTGGATCCATGATGATGCCCCCCACACGCTTCGCAGTAAACGTGTCCTCTACTTCCGCGAGAGTATCTTCCAGAAAATTCTGTATGCTCGGTTCGATTGAGGTGATGAGGTCCCCTTCGGAACGTTCAAGCGAGACGGCTTTCTTCACCCCGGAAAAGATCTCGGCAAAAAAGTTCTTATAGAGGCCTCCCGAATCGCGGGAGAGCACGTCATTGTAGTAGCGCTCGAGCCCAGACTGGCCGGTGAGAAGATCCCCATCGAATCCGACAAATCCGAGTACCTGCGCTGAAAGCCGGCCACCGGGATAAAAACGCCAGCGTTCTTTATATAACGACACGCCATCTAATTTCAGCGCCTCAATACTGCCCGCCGTCTCCGCTGATATCCGATGAGCAATTTCTTCGTAGGGATCGGTTCGTTTGTCCGTTTTCGCGAAAAAATCTTCCTTTTTCAGAGCGATGTACTTTGAAAGTGCGCTCCATACGGCTTCCGGATCGGTGATATCCTTCGGACGGATAACAAGTGTAAAGCCGGTTTTAAGCGTAGCGGACGAGACAAGCTCACCATTTCGCGCCGCAAAGAAAATGGAGCCTCGGTTCCAGAGATCCTGAAGGGGGAGTGAATACTGCCGCTCTGCCTTTTCGGAGTATTCATTCCCGTGCACAATCTGCACCAGATACAGTTTGCTGAGCAGAACAAGACCCGCGATAACGCATCCTATACTGATGAGGCGTACGCGAAATAAAAACTGAGTGTTTGATCTCATTTTGGAGTAATGATGGCGGCTCTGGTCAGTATCCTCAAGCGAGGTCAAATTTCATTAGCCGCAGCTACCGTACCGACCTTCTCTGTCGCAATGAACTTGACCACCTTCACATCTTCGAATCCTCTCGCATAGGCCATGGAAAGAGTGACGGACTGTTTCAAAGAAAGATATTGTGATTCAAGGTCTGACACCGTGGTTCCGACAGACGTGATGTCCTGCTCCGCCCTTCCCCAGCGTACACCGTTAAGTGCCGCGGTATTTATTAAATAAATATACACAGAGGTGACGAGGAGCAACAGACAGGTCAAAGACCAGAATACGCCTTTTCCGTTTTTGCTTACCCATTTTAAATTTCTTTGTAGTGACCTCATTTGTTCTTTTGCTCAATTTATATCTTCTCTATAATCCGAAGCTTTGCGCTTCGTGATCGCGGATTGCTTTGTATCTCTTCACATGTCGGCACAATGGGTTTTTTGGTGATTACGTTGCCGACCCCTGCTCTGCCAAGCTCCCTGAAAAAATCTTTAGCCACACGATCCTCCATGCTATGAAAAGAGATGACGGCGATACGGCCTCCTGGAAGAAGCTTTTCCCAGCTTAGGGATAACCCTTCTTTGAGGGCCTGAAACTCGTCATTGACCGCAATGCGGAGGGCTTGAAAGGTTTTCGTCGCGGGATGGATCTTGCCTCTCCTTTTCACCACCGACTCTACAATCGCCGCGAGCTCAAAGGTGGTGCTGATCGGTGATTTCGCGCGCGCTTCAAGAATTCTGTGTGCGATCCGCCTGGCCTGTTTTTCCTCTCCATAGCTTTCAAGCAGTGTCGCGATCGTATCCTCGCTCCATTCGTTGACGATCGTCTTTGCGGTGATATCCCCTTCCTGCGGCGATTTGCTGAACGTCATCTGAAGCGGTTCATCGCGCATAAAGGAGAATCCCCGTCCACTCTCCTCGAGTTGAAAACTGGAAAGGCCGAGATCGAAGATCGCGCGATTGATGCCGGAATCTGCAAGCGCCTGATCAAGATGCCGATAATTCGTCCGGTAAAAAAGAAACTTACATCTTTGCCCCTCCAATCTTTTGCGGCTCCGATCAATCGCGTCTTCATCGGCATCAAGACAAATGAATGTCGC
>CAZOIN010000003.1:0-9601 GCA_964579985.1 uncultured Candidatus Saccharibacteria bacterium | reverse complement strand
AGATGACGCAAGCGATGGTTTATGGAAATAGAGACATTTTCGCTTCCTGTTCGAGATGGCATTACGCTTCGCTTTATCCGTCCGGATGAAGCCGAGGCGCTGTATCATCTCGTTGATGATAACCGCGCGTATCTTCGAGAGTGGCTCAATTGGGTTGATGAGCAGACAGGACCGGAGGCTTCCAGAAAGAATATTCTAAAACGCATCGAGGAGGCGGGGAAAGGAAAAACGCTTGATTTGGGAATCTATCTTGACGGAAAACTTATCGGCTCGATTGGATTTAATCGGATTGTTTCTTCGAATAGAAAGGCTTCCATTGGTTATTGGATATCTGCCGCTCATGAGGGAAGGGGCATTATGGCCGACTGTGTTCGAGTTCTCGTGAGCTATGGTTTCAAGGAACTTCATCTGCATCGCATACGAATCCAGTGCAGTGTGAACAACGCGAAAAGCGCCGCTATACCGGAACGCCTGGGATTCACCCTCGAAGGTATCGCGCGCGAAGACGAATTTCTTTACGATCATTTTGAGGACAGTCGTATCTACAGTATTCTCGCACATGAATGGAAAGAGTAGCTTGGAGTAGGGCCGTAAAAGTGATATAGTACCGCCATGACTGGCTTCACCGTAAAGCACGATACATTCGAGGGACCGCTTGAGGTACTCCTCAATCTTATTGAACAAAGGAAACTTCATATAAATGATGTTGCGCTGTCCAGTGTAACCGATGAATTCCTCCATTACGCCAAAAGCTTCACCAATTTCCCGATCGCGGAAAGCGCGCAGTTCATTTTCGTCGCCGCAACGCTCCTGCTCATCAAATCAAAAGCGCTCCTGCCGCAGCTCTCTTTGTCGCGTGAGGAGGAAGAGAACATCGAGGACCTGCAGAATCGTCTGAAGCTCCTGCAACGCTTTCGGGAACTCGGTCGTCACGTACGGAGCCGCTTTGGCGAAGCTTCCCTATATTTACCACGCGAGCGAAAAGTACTTCCCGTATTCGCCCCGCCTCAAGGAATCTCCGCTTCGCTCATACGCAGTGCTATGGCGTCGGTACTTGCTGCTATGCCGAAGGCCGAGGTGCTTTCAAAGGTGGCAATCAAGAAGGTAATTAGTCTGGAACATATGATCAAAGACCTAAAGAGGCGAATAACATCTGCACTCCGCATGAGCTTCAAGGAATTCGCCGGCACCCACAAAGGGGAGCGCATGAATATCATCGTGGGATTTCTCGCCCTACTTGAGCTCGTCAAAGACGGGCTCATACACGTTACGCAAGATGAGCCGCGGGGGGATATTATGATGGAGACGGGGGAGGTGGAAACGCCACGGTACTAGACAGTAGTAGGTAGAAAGTAGAGAAGAAACTCGAGATAGTTACTACCATCTACCCTTTACTTGCTAAATTTATGAAACTGGATACGCAAATAGAATCAATACTTTTCTGGAAAGGGGAGCCGACGACACTTCCGGAGCTTTGTCGCATACTCAAGGTAACCTCTAGCGAGGTCAAAACAGCGCTCCAAGGTCTTCGCGTGAAATTGGAGGGGCGCGGGATCGTCCTTATCGAGACCGAACAGGAAATCGCCCTCGCCACCGCGCCGATCATACACGAACTCATCGAGCAGCTCCGAAAAGAAGAACTTTCCAAAGATTTAGGGAAGGCGGCCCTTGAAACCCTCTCGATCATTCTCTATAAAAGCTCGGTAAGCAGGCGCGATATTGAATATGTCCGCGGCGTCAATTCCACCTCGATACTGCGAAGCCTCCTTATCCGCGGTCTCGTGGAACGAGTACAGGATGACGTCGACGAACGGCAATTTTTGTATCGCGCGACTGTGGAACTCTACTCCCTTCTTGGCATCACGAGGGCCGAAGACCTCCCCGAATTTGTTGAGGTGCGAAAAGAACTCGATGCCGCGGTGCTAGAGCCTGGTGGAACACTCTCGCCCGAAGACGACGAAATATCGGTCGAAAAATCCGCGCCGGAGGATTAACATGCATACTGTACTAAACAAACTACAGACACAGATACCACCGGAATACTTTTTTTGGGCATCGGTGCTCGCCACCTTCTTTTTCTTATTGTCGCCACAAGAGAGCCTGCCGCTTTTGCAGAGCACCGAAACTGCCGCCGCCAGCGTGTTCGAACAGCCCAAGGAAAATCCCTACAACCTGGTGGAGCTCTCGGCGAAGGCTGTCTCTGTTTACGATGTCAAGGCAAAAAAAGTTCTTTTCGCTAAGAACGCATCCGAAGCGCTTCCGCTTGCTTCGATAACAAAAATCATGACTGCCGTAACAGCGCTTTCACTCATTCCCGAGACAACCTACATCCCGATCAGTGCCAGCGCCATCAAGGAAGAAGGTGACAGCGGACTCAAGGTGGGGGAGCGTTGGTTGCTTCGTGACCTTCTCAAATTCATGCTCATTGAATCATCGAATGATGGAGCCGTCGCGGTTTCCTCGACCGTGGGGGCGATATTCGCGACAAGCACGACGACCATAGAGGAACAGCGCTCCTTATTCGTTCAAAAGATGAATGAATTTGCAGCGACACTCAACTTTTCTTCAACATATTTCTTGAACGAAACGGGGCTTGATTTCGACAAAGAACGAGCGGGAGCGAGAAGCTCTGCCGATGAAACAGCGCGTATGCTCGCGATAGCCCTCGAAAAATTCCCTTTCATTTTCCAGGAAACGCGCTGGGGCGAGATTCAACTCCGAAATGAGAATGGCGACGAACATTCTGTGCGAAATACGAACAAAGATACCGATACGTTTCCCTTGCTTATTGCGAGTAAGACAGGCTACACTGACCTTTCGGGCGGAAACCTAGTCATCGCCTTCGACGCTGGTTTCAATTATCCAATCATTATTTCCGTGCTCGGTTCGACGATGGACGGCCGATTTACTGATGCGGAAAAATTGGTGTGGGCCACGCTGCAGTACCTTAAGCAGAATTAAGAATAATGAAGTCTGAATTAAGGCAGGAGTTCGGAGTCTCTCAATTTGTCTCCATTCATACTTCATAATTCATACTACATACTTCATGCTCTTAGATCTCATCAAAGTTTTCATTCCCGCCATTCTTTCGTTCGCAATTGGTATCGGCATTACGCCCATCCTTAGCCATTATCTGTATGCCCACAAAATGTGGAAAAAAAAGGCTGGTAAGGGGAACGACACGCCGATCTTCAACAAGCTTCACGAAAGCCGGGAAACCGGCACTCCGAGAATGGGAGGCATCGTTATTTGGCTTTCCGCTACGCTGGCAATTTTCGGAGTCTCTGCCGCAGGTACGCTACTGAGCAATTCATTGTTCTCCAAACTGGACTTCCTCAGTCGCGATCAAACGTGGATCCCGCTTTCCGCACTCATTATCGGGGCCTGCATCGGTTTTATTGACGACCTGCTCGAGATTCGGGGAAACGGGGACCACCGTGCGGGAGGTCTCTCACTTACAAAGCGGCTTATGATCGTTGGTGGAGTAGGCTTCCTTGCCGCTCTGTGGTTCCACTATAAGCTTGATGTTCTTACCGTGGGACTTCCGTTTATCGGTTCACTCTACCTTGGCTGGCTCATTATCCCTCTTTTCACCCTCGTCATGCTTGCGGTCTATTCCGGCGGAATCATTGACGGCATTGATGGACTCGCGGGAGGCATTTTTGCCGTCGTGTTCGGAGCTTACGCCGCGATCGCTTTTTTTCAAAATCAAATCAACCTCGCCGCTTTTTGTGCCGCGGTCATCGGAGGCATTTTAGCGTTCCTTTGGTTTAATATCCCGCCCGCACGATTCTATATGTCCGAAACCGGTAGCATGGCACTCACGCTTTGTCTCGCGATCGTTGCCTTTATGACCGACTCTCTCGGAGAAGGGGAGGGACTGTTCGTGCTTCCCATCATCGCGCTTCCGCTCTTCGCCACCAGCGCGTCCGTTATATTGCAAAAGCTCTACAGGCGATTCCTTGGACGAAAACTTTTGCTTATCTCTCCGCTCCACCATCATTTTGAGGCTCTCGGCTGGCCGTCGTATAAAGTAACCATGCGCTACTGGGTGCTCGCCGTTATCTTCGCCATACTCGGCCTTATCCTCACGCTGGTTAGCTAGACATTTTAGAGTATGTATAAGCTCTCATTGTTCAGAAAAATTATCGGCTCTCATTTGAGAAGTCCCAATCGGGTCGATGCATGGCTTTTTTGGATTATTGCGGGTCTTGTCGTGGCAGGGTTACTGATCTTCCTTTCGGCCTCAATCGGCCTTCTTGCGAGAGATGGGGCACACTTTGGGAGCGTCGCGGCGTCGCGGCTTCTCGCTACCGCGATCGGAGTCGGCCTCGCTTATGCGGTGTCGCGATTCCCTTACAAGCACCTTCGCCATTACACTCTCGCTCTTCTCCTCGCCTCGATAGTGCTTACCGCGCTTGTCTTCATCCCGGGAATAGGTACGGAGCACGGCGGAGCACGGCGATGGATTTCGATATTCGGTTTTTCGTTCCAGCCCGCGGAGATTCTGAAGATTGCCTTTGTCATCTACACGGCGGCTTTTTTTGCCGGGGTCAAAGATGGCATTCGGACACTTTCTCTCGGACTTTTTCCATTTCTCTCGCTCCTTGGCGTTGCGGGACTCCTGCTTCTTCTGCAACCTGACACCGACACGTTCGTGGTGCTTTTCCTGGCGATGTTCGCCATGTTCCTCTCCGCGGGAGGAAGGCTAAGGCACATCGGCGTCATTGGCCTCATGGGAATCCTTTGTCTTCTTGTGCTGGTTTTTTCAAGACCATATCTTCAAGAGCGTGTTAAGACCTTCCTGCATCCGGCCGCCGACCCGCAAGGAGCCGGCTGGCAGATTCAGCAATCGCTCATCGCTATCGGTTCCGGAGAATTTAGTGGCAAAGGATTCGGCCAGAGCGTACAGAAATTCTCGTACCTTCCCGAACCGATAGGGGATTCGATATTCGCGGTCGCCACGGAAGAATTTGGCTTCATCGGAGGCGTCTCGCTCATCGTCCTTTTTCTAGCGTTTCTACTCCGTGGCCTGCGCATCGCTTCGCACTCACCAGACATGTTCAGTGGACTCCTTTCGATCGGTATTGTTATACTCATAGGTGCTTCCGCATTCATGAACATCGGCTCCATGCTGGCGATCATTCCTTTGTCAGGTCTTCCGCTCGCCTTCGTAAGCCACGGCGGCACTGCACTCGTCATCACGTTGCTCGAAGCGGGGATTTTGCTGAATATCTCTCGGTATCAAAAGAGCTGAATTATGGAACAAAAAATAGGGTATCTCCATTAATTCATAATTCTTTATTCCTTTTCGTTCTTTTATGAAAATCCTATTTACTGGCGGCGGATCAGGCGGACATTTCTACCCCATCATCGCAATCGCGCAGGAAATCCTCGCGCTTTCGAAGAGTGAGCGGCTCATCACTCCACAGCTTTTTTTTATGGCTCCAGAACCCTATGACGCGGGACTTCTCTTCGAGAATAAGATCACCTTTGTTCCGATCCCGTCCGGCAAACTCCGCCGCTATGCATCTTGGAAGAATATTACCGATGTATTTAAGAGCGCCTTCGGAGTATGCAAAGCTCTTATATTGATGTTCCGCATCTACCCCGATGTTGTCGTGGGGAAGGGGGGATTTGGTAGTTTTCCGGCTCTCCTTGCCGCGCGATTTTGGAAGATTCCCGTTTTTATTCACGAGTCGGATACCATTCCCGGCCGCACCAACCTCTGGGCAGGAAAATTCGCCGGACGCATTGCGGTATCATATCTGCAAGCGGCATCGGCTTTTCCACAAGGACGCATCGCGCACACAGGCAATCCGATCAGGCAGGAGCTTCTTTCGCCCCTTCCGCCACAGCGAAGAGAATTTGACCTTGAAGAGGGTACTAAGGTTGTGTTTGTCATCGGCGGTTCCTTGGGTTCAGTCATCCTGAATGAAGCACTGCTTCAGTCGCTTCCGGAGTTTTTGCCGAAGTATGAAATTATTCACCAGACCGGCCGAGAAAACCTTGCCGATATGTCCGCACGCGCCAAGGTCATTTTACAGAACAGTCCCTTCAAGCACCGCTACCATCCATTCGGATATCTTTCAACCTCTCAAGTTTCTGCGGCAGGTAGACTCGCGGATCTCATCATCTCACGGGCCGGCTCCACAATCTTTGAGATAGCTGTTTGGGGTAAGCCTTCTATCTTGATTCCCATTGCCGACTCAAGCGGTGATCATCAGAGAGAAAACGCCTACGCTTACGCCGAGAACGGCGCAGCCGATGTACTTGAAGAGAGCAATCTTACGACCACCATTCTTAAAAGCCAGATAGAGAAAATTCTGGATAACGAGGTGCGCGGAGGACAGATGTCAGAACGCGCCTCGCACTTCGCCAAAACCGATGCCGCGGCGGTCATCGCCAGGGAGATTCTCGAGATAGCACTGAAGCATGAAAGGTAGCTCGTTTTATTTTTTTGTACTACACTATCAATCATGCTTACGGATGCTGACTTCAAAGGAATACAAAAATTGGCGGGGAATCTCGCCACCAGAGAGGATATCAAGGAGGTGCGAAAAGAGATGGCTGAAAATGCACAGCTCACACGGCATGAAGAATGGATTAAAGAAATCGCACGAAAGGCGGGAGTCTCGCTAAAATTTTGATTCGTCTATGACCGTTATTACTCGTTTTCCTCCTTCGCCAACCGGGAACCTTCATATTGGCGGTGTTCGGACGGCACTGTTCAATTATCTGTTCACCTTGCATCACGGTGGTAAGATGTATCTGCGTCTCGAGAACACCGACGAAGAGCGCTCAAAGCCGGAGTACGAGCAGAACATTCTCGATTCGCTTAAGTGGCTTAATCTTTCCTTCGATCCTATCGGCAGTACAGAGGAGCCATTCTGGCGCCAGAGTGAGCGCAAAGAGATCTATCGAGGCTATCTTGGGAAACTGGTGGAGAGCGGGCATGCATATCTTTCAAAAGAAACTGACCTGTCAGCACGGGCAGGGGGTAACCTTGAAAAGTTTGCCCGAGTAGCTCACGGGGCGAAGCGGCAAGAAGTGATTCGCTTTAAAAATCCGAACAAAAGAATCACGTTCAATGACCTCATTCGAGGGTCTATCGAATTCAATACGGCTGAGCTTGGGGACATGGTCATTGCGAAATCGCTCGAAGAGCCCCTGTATCATTTGGCCGTTGTCATCGACGATTATGAAATGGGCATCACGCATGTTATTCGTGGCGAAGATCACATCTCTAATACGCCGAGGCAGATACTGCTTCAAGAAGCACTCGGATTTACCCGCCCAGAATATGCTCACATCCCACTTATCCTCGCGCCTGACCGGAGCAAACTCTCTAAACGTCATGGGGCCGTGTCGGTGACCGAATATCGTGATAGAGGATTTCTTCCCGAAGCGCTTATCAACTATCTGGCGCTTCTCGGCTGGAATCCCGGAACGGAGGATGAAATCTTCACGATTGCGGAGCTCGTAATCTCATTTAATCTCGCTAACGTTCAAAAAGGTGGTGCCATCTTTACTGAAGAAAAACTGCGCTGGATAAACAAAAAGCATATTGGAAAAAAAGGGGGAGCAGAAGCGGTTCTTCCCCATATCCCAAGCGCGCTTTTGGCGGGCCGATCAGAGAGTCAGCGACGCTTCCTTGCAGAAATGCTCTTTGACCGCATTAGTGTTTTTGGCGATATTCAAAAAGATATGGTGGCAGGAGAATTTGATTATTTACTTAGGGAACCCGAGTATCAAAAAGAACTACTCAAGTGGGAAAAAGCGACCAATAATCCAAAACCGCACCTTGAGCGCACGATCGCACTCCTCGAAGCGATTCCCGACGCTTCCTTTACCACAACTGCCGTCAAAGATGCCGTCATGGTCTACGCCGAGGCAAAAGGGAAGGGAAATGTACTCTGGCCAATGCGTGTCGCGCTTTCGGGAAAAGAGCAATCCCCCGATCCTTTTACATTGGCCGCACTCCTTGGAAAAAGTGCCACGCTAAAGCGACTGAAAGAAGCACTCGCCATGATATAATGGCGGCATGTTTCGTAGTTTACGACTAGTGCGTTTTCGACTTGTCCTTATGGGAATAGCAGGGTGTTTCTTGCTCGTACCTTTTTTTGCGGCTCGCGGAGATACGATCTCCGATCTGAAGAACAAAATTACCGAGCAGAGCGCAGCTATTGCCGAGCTTGAAAAGGAAATAGCCGATTATCAAAAGCAGATCACAGCCACCGGCAAAGAAGCTCAAACCCTTCAGAGCACCATCAAAAGCATCGATCTTGAGCAGAAAAAGCTCACTGCAGAAATAAAATTGACTGAAAAACGAATTACCGCAGTGAATTTGAAGCTCGAAGAGCTGGGGGGTGCCATCGAAGTAAAGGAGAATCGGATCGGCGAAAGCCAAAACGCACTTGCTGAAACAATCCGCAACCTGGCCGATGCGGAGAAGAAGACGATGGTCGAAGCCTTGCTTTCGGAAACCTCGCTCTCGACCATCTGGGGGGCCGTGGACGATCTCGAGCGGTTTCAGCTAAATGTTCAGCAGGATCTCTCTAAAACCCGCGAGCTCAAAGCAGATCTCGAGCATACTCAAGCAGAAACGCAAGCGAATCGGAAAGAATTGGTATCGCTTCGCGCGGATCTCTCCGACAAGAACACGCTACTCTCACAAAATAAAAAAGCCAAGAGCAATCTTTTGGCGGCGACCAAGAACAAGGAAACCGAGTTTCGGAAGATACTGGCGCAAAAGGTGGCGAAACGAAATGCCTTTGAACAGGAGCTTTTGCAATTCGAGTCCGAGCTTCGATTCGTCATTGATCCGTCGAGCCTTCCCGCTTCGGGTTCGGGCGTGCTGAAGTGGCCACTTGATACGGTGCGCGTGACGCAAGAGTTTGGTGATACTGCGTTCGCCAAAAGCGGTGCTTACGCCGGCAAAGGACATAACGGCGTCGACTTTGGTGCTCCGACAGGTACACGCATTAAGGCGGCACTGAGCGGCAGGGTTATAGGGACGGGAAACACTGACGCAATCTGTCCCGGCGCTTCCTACGGCAGGTGGGTGCTCATTCAACATGGGAACGGGCTTTCGACTCTATACGCGCATCTCTCACTCATTAAGGTCTCTGAAGGGCAGGGCGTTCTCACCGGCGAGACAATAGGCTACAGCGGAGAAACCGGCTATGCGACCGGCCCGCACCTTCACCTCACCGTCTACGCAACCCAGGGAGTCCGTGTTTTGAAACGCAAATCGGCAGTCTGCGGAGGAAACTACACGATGCCCGTCGCGGACCTCAAAGCGTACCTCGACCCGCTGAAGTACCTATAACAACGGGAAAACACAAAGCACGGTACACAAAAAAGCCAAACAAAACACATGAGTCGAGAAACAAAAAGTTACTTTCTCTATGCTTTGGGAAAGTTTGAGACTTTGTTTGGGTACTGTGCAGCCTGTGCTTTGTGTTTTTGAGCAAGATGGGCGGGTGTTATACTTGAATATGCATATGGATACTTATACACGAGAACGGGGAGGGGGGTTTATCAAGACCATACTCCTTATCGTCATCGCGCTTATCGTGCTGGGCTTTTTCGGCTATAA
>CAZOIN010000002.1:0-13343 GCA_964579985.1 uncultured Candidatus Saccharibacteria bacterium | reverse complement strand
CCCGGCCGATGTATCTTTCGGTTTATCTGCCATAGTCTTATGCCTTTCCATAACCCCAGCTGTTTTTGTAGCTGAAGTCATTGTTTTTTTGTTGATTGCCTGCCCCGTGGTCATCCGCTTTTGAGCTGATTACTTTACGGGGTTTAATTGTCAAAGGGCGCTACCGCCACTTTGACGGTTATTTGTCCACAACCCTAGCACACTTCTATCCTTGAGTCAACCCATCAAATAGCTTTTATTTACGGCCGTAAATAAAAGCTACATTTTGCATGTTCTGCTATACTTTGAGCTATATGCGAAATATCAAGAAACGGATAGGTGGAAAACAAAAGCGCGTCGGCTCCACACAAAAGAAATTAATTCTACTGCTTCAAGGAGGCATCGCTCTCTCTTGTGCGCGTACTCCAAACGCTCAATGGAAAATCCTTGAGGAATTAGGAAAGGAGTGGGAAACGGTCAATCATCAGCGACTTAATCGCGCAATCACTTCTTTATATGAGTCAAAGCTCGTGGACGCGCGGCGCAATCAGGATGGCACATTTACCATAACGCTTTGCGAAGAGGGGACGAAACGGGCGCTCACCTACAATCTTGCAAAGATGAAAATACCGCGATTAAAAAAGTGGGACAAATTATGGCGCTTGGTGAGCTTCGATATTCCAGAGGACGAGCGAGAGGTTCGTGATTCACTTCGTGAACATCTTCTTCATCTTGGATTTTATGAAATGCATCAGTCCTTTTTTGTCCATGCGTTTGAATGTCGAGATGAGGTCACTTATATTGTGGAATTGTATGATGCACAAAAGTATGTGCGCTTTATGATTGCGATTGAAATGGATAACGCAACTGAACTTCGAAAATTCTTCGGCATACAAGACGAATATGATGTGCGGATGTAGTAATGGACCCAAGATAGCTTTTATTTACGGCCGTAAATAAAAGCTATCTTGGAGATTTTGGTTTCCGAAGTTTTTTCTCTACACTAAGCGAAGCATTCCGTAATGAATTATTACATACTAACCGCTATACGCTAAACGCTTCTTCTTTGCTATAGTGCTCTTATCAAGAATCAGCTTGTTAGTTGGTTGGCTTGCTAGCTTGTTAGGGTGTTGTCCAAAAAGCTAGTAAGCTAGTAAGCTAGTAAGCTAGTCAGCTATCCCATGTCTTTCTTCACCCCCAAACTCGGCATCGACCTCGGCACCGCCAATACGCTTGTGTATGTGCCAAAAAAAGGCATCGTGCTGAACGAGCCTTCGGTCGTCGCGGTTTCCGAACAGGACAACAAAATACTCGCAGTGGGGAACGAGGCTAAGAACATGCTGGGGAAGACTCCCGAATCCATCGTCGCGTACCGTCCCATGAAAGACGGGGTCATCGCCGATTATCGCGTAACCGAAGCGATGCTCCGGTATTTCATTACAAAGGCTCTCGGCAAATGGAATATCTGGAAGCCCGAAGTGCTCGTCTCCGTTCCCGCTGGCGTCACGTCAACCGAAAGGCGCGCCGTCATTGAAGCCGCCATCAAGGCAGGCGCAAAAAGCGCCTATGTCGTGAAGGAGCCCATTCTTGCCGCCATCGGTGCGGGCATTCCCATTCATGAACCAGTGGGGCACATGGTAGTAGATATTGGGGGTGGCACGACCGATGTGGCAGTAATCTCGCTCGGAGGCATCGTTGCTTCAACTTCAGTTAAATGCGCCGGTAATCGCATTGACGCGGCTATTGCGGACTACATCAAAAAGACATTCAACCTTGCGATCGGCGACAAAATGGCCGAGGACATCAAGATTGAAATCGGTTCCGCCGTGCCGCTTGAAGAGGAACTTTCGATTATCATCAAAGGACGCGATTTCGTCACCGGCCTTCCGCGCACCGCCGAGGTGAAGTCGAATGAGATCGTGCGAGCGATCAGCAGGGAGCTTCGCGAGGTCATCAAAGCCCTGAAAGATGTGCTTCAGGAAACGCCGCCGGAACTCGCCGCGGACATCATCGATCGTGGTATCATCATGACGGGAGGAACCTCACAGCTCCGCAATTTTCCCGAACTCGTATTTCGTCGTACAGGCGTAAAGGCGGTGCTCGCCAAAGACCCGCTCTTTTGCGTGGCCAACGGAACTGGCATCGCGCTTGAACACCTCGATACATACAAGAAAACTATCATAGCAAAACGCTGAACTTCTGTTCCGAGGATCTGATCCTCGGAAGTTAGCTTGAAATCATGATCAATTCGCTCGAACATCACGCATACGGCATCGCCGGAGAGGCCGAAGAAGTTGTTCCAAAACTTCTCGCGGCGCTCAAAAAATCCGCCCAATTTAACGCACAAGGTAATCCGGATTTTCGATCCGCACTCTACGAGACGATGGGCATTGATGAAGCGCGCGCACTCACCGAGGCGGCGGAGCGGAAGGCGGTGTCAGGCGGCAAAAAAGTATTCATCATTTCGGCGCGCGGCATCACCAAGGAAGCACAAAACGCCCTTCTCAAAGTATTTGAAGAACCGTCGGCAGATACTCATTTCTTTTTGATTGTTCCTTCGATCGAAATACTGCTTCCAACACTCCGCTCACGTCTATGTGTGATATACGCTCCGGAAGCAGCCGGTGCAGAAGTATCACCGCGGGCTCAGGCTTTTCTCCGTGCCTCAATTCCCGCACGGCTAAGGACGATCCAAGGACTACTTAAAAGTGCGGAAGAAGAGACGGGGAAGAAGACCTTGGTTTCTTTTCTGGACGAGATCGAGCAGAGTCTCGCTATGGGCGAGAGAAACGCTACTCTCGAAGCGCTTGGAGCGGTGCTTGAAGCCAAAAAATATAGCCGCGACCGAGCCCCGTCATTCAAACTCCTTTTGGAACATCTGGCGTTGGTACTCCCCCAAATTGTGTAACATGGAACATGTAGTATGAAGCAGAAAGTGTGGAGCTCCGTTTTATGTTTTATGTTTTATGTTATATACTGCATTTATGTCTTACAACTTCTCCAAACTAAACAAACGCGCTAAAGAGGTCCACGACTGGCTCGCTATGGAACTTGGCGGTCTACGAAGCGGTCGTGCCGCTCCGACAGCGCTCGATGGAGTATTTGTAGAAAGCTACGGTTCCAAAATGCCGATCAAACATCTCGCTTCCATCGCCTTAGAGGATGCCCGAACGCTTCGCATCAGCCCATTCGATGCCACGGTATCTAAGGACATCGAAAAAGCAATCACACTCGCTAATCTTGGACTCTCGGTGTCGGTAGACGATAATGGCGTGCGGGTTCATTTTCCTGACCTTACGTCTGACCGCCGGATCGCACTTATGAAAGTGGCGAAGGAAAAGCTTGAGGCCGCTCGCATAAATGTGCGCAAGGTTCGAGATGAGATTCAGAAGGATATCGAGCAGAAGGAGAAGGAAGGGGGTGTGGGTGAGGATGAGAAATTCCGTCTGAAGAAGGAGCTTGAAAGACTGGTAGAAGGGGAGAACAAGAATCTGCAGGAGGCATTTGAGAGAAAAGAACGCGAGATATCCACGTAACTAAAAATCTTTTATCCTTAATCCTTAACAGCCAGCTTTCTTCGTTAAGGATTAAAGATTAAGGATTATGGATTTTCATGACTGTAATTTTATTTTTCATCATTCTCGGCACGCTTGTCTTCGTGCATGAGCTCGGGCATTTTATTTCCGCAAAGAAAGCGGGTATTCGCGTTGATGCCTTTGCGCTCGGGTTTCCCCCGAAGATTATTGGGAAGAAAATAGGCGAAACGGAGTACAGTCTCAATCTCATTCCGTTCGGCGGGTACGTGAAGATTTTTGGGGAAGACGGTGACGGAGACGCGGAAGTAGCGAACGGTGTACCTTCAGAATCTGTTGATACATCGAGACGATTTACCGACAAACCTAGATGGGTGCAGGCAGTCGTCCTATCGTCGGGAGTCTTGGGTAATATCGTATTTGCGTGGCTGCTTGTTTCGATAAGTTTTATGGCGGGTATCCCGTCATCCCTCGAAGGCCGATACGCAGAGCATGTGCAGGAGCCTAAACTCACTATTACCTCAACCTTACCCGATGCTCCTGCAGCGCGAGCTGGCCTAATGGGCGGAGACACCGTCTGGTCCATCACCGACGAGGGTGCGAAAGGTGGCCTTAAAAAAAGATCTGAAGGATATGACCCAGAGTCGGCCCGTATCTTTATTGGGGAGGCAGCAGGACCCCTTACCATCGAGTATGAACGGGGACACAAAATGCACAGCCTGACTGTAGTACCGGAAGGCGGCATCATTGAAGATAAAAAAGCTATCGGAGTTACTCTTGATGCAGTAGGGGAAGTGCGCTTCGGCTTTTTTCGAGCATTTTTTGAAGGGGCACTTATGACCTGGGACTTGCTTCGCGCGGTGGCGGTAGGTTTGTTTGGATTTTTAACACAAGCGATACAAGGGGAGGCAGATCTTAGTTCTGTTACGGGTCCCGTGGGTATTGCGGGGCTTGTCGGAGAGGCCCGCGTCTTAGGAGTGGTTTATCTGCTATCATTTACCGCGTTTATCTCTCTCAACCTTGCCGTCATCAATCTCTTGCCTATTCCCGCACTCGATGGAGGACGTCTTCTTTTTCTCGCGATTGAAGGGATTACTCGAAGGCCCCTTCCCACGAAGTTTACTCGAATCGTGAACACCGCCGGCTTTGCTCTGCTGATTCTCTTTATGCTGTTTATTACCTATCGTGATGTCGTAAAGCTAGTTAGTAGCTAGTGGTAAGTAGAAAGGAAATTAGAGACCATGCGGCAATCACATCTTTTCACCAAGACTCGCAAAGAGGCTCCAACGGACGAAGTAGCGAAGAACGCACAGCTTCTTATTCGTGCCGGCTACATACACAAGGAGATGGCCGGCGTGTATTCCTATTTGCCGCTGGGACTGAAGGTTTTGAACAAGATCATCGGGATCATACGCGAGGAAATGAACGCTGTGGGAGGACAGGAACTTCACCTCACCGCACTTCAGGATCCGAAAGTCTGGGAATCGAGCGGACGATGGAACGAAGCGGCGGTTGATAATTGGTTCAAGACCAAAGTAAAGGTTGGTGGGGAAGTGGGACTAGGATTCACCCATGAGGAGCCGATTACGCGCCTCATGAAAGATCATGTCCGTTCATACAAAGACCTTCCGTTTTCTGCGTACCAATTTCAGACGAAATTTAGAAACGAGACTCGCGCCAAGAGCGGAATCCTGCGGGGGCGGGAATTTTTGATGAAAGATTTGTACTCTTTTTGCCGTAATGAACAAGAACATGGAGCGTTTTACGAGCGTGTGCAAGATATCTACACCCGGATCTTTGAGCGAACGGGCCTCGGCGAGCACACTTTTCTAACCTTTGCTTCCGGGGGAAGTTTCAGTAAATTCTCGCACGAATTTCAGACCGTCTGTGATGCGGGAGAGGACACAGTGTACCTCTCGAAGAAAGAAAAGAAAGCCTTCAACAAAGAGATCTTCACCAGCGATCTTCAAAAAGATTTGGGGCTGAGTGCGTCCGATTTTACTGAAGTAAAAGCTATTGAGGTGGGGAACATCTTTACGCTCGGAACGCGCTTCTCCGAGGCGCTTGACCTCTCCTACCTCGATGAAAAAGGGGAGAAGCAGTTTGTATTCATGGGGAGTTATGGTATCGGCCCAGGAAGGCTTATGGGTACGATTGTGGAGCTTCTTTCTGATGAAAAGGGAATTGTTTGGCCAGAAAGCGTCGCGCCATTTAACGTACACCTCATATCGGTGGTGGGTTCACAGGGGGAGCTGGTAAAGAAAGAATGCGACGCGCTATACGAAACGCTTACCAGGAAAGGGATTGACGTGCTGTATGATGATCGAGATTTGCGCCCTGGTGAAAAATTTGCCGACTCCGACCTTATCGGTATCCCGACGCGAGTAGTCGTCAGCCAAAAAACCCTTAAGGAAGAAGCACTCGAGGTCAAAGACCGCAGGACCGGCACCATTCGTATGCTCTCTGTTCCTCACTTTCTCAAAACTCTAACTCCATCTATTTAATCAAACCGCAGAATTCCCCACGAGCTTGCGGCGGGGATGAGTGCGGGATGAGGGAAGGGGGTCGGGGAAACGGGAGTGTCCCCGTGGAGGAGAGCAGTGAGCGAAGCGAAGTGAAGCGAGCGCTCCGAACCGAGAGGTGCTCAAAAAAGAATTTTAGAATATGAACATACTACGCGCAGGCAGAACAGCTTTGCGTTTCTTAATCTTCATATATAATTCGAACACAGCCATTCCAGACTGGCAGGGGAGCCTATGCTTAAAAAATACTTCGAAAAATTCGGTCGATATCTTTCCAATGACATAGGCATCGATCTTGGCACCGCGAACACGCTGGTGTATATGCGCGGACAAGGAATCGTGCTGAACGAGCCGTCGGTGGTCGCCGTAAACCAGAAGACCGGACAGGTGGTTGCCGTGGGTTCTCAGGCGAAGGAGATGCTCGGCCGCACTCCGGCTCACATCGTCGCCGTGAGGCCTCTCGTGGGCGGAGTCATTTCTGATTTTGAAGTGACCGAGGAAATGCTCGCGTACCTCATCCGCCGTGCCGAGGCGAACTCACGGAGGCTACTCGGTCCTCGCGTCGTCGTCGGCGTTCCCTCGGGTGTCACCAACGTGGAAACGCGCGCGGTTCGCGACGCGACCAAGAACAACGGAGCGAGTCAGGTGTTCATCGTCGAGGAGCCAATGGCTGCCGCTATCGGCATCAGGCTTCCGGTACATGACCCTATAGGGAACATGATCGTGGATATTGGCGGCGGCACGTCCGACATCGCCGTGATCTCTCTTGGAGGCATCGTGCGTTCAAAGAGCCTCAAGATCGCCGGTGACAAGTTCAATCAGGACATCATCGCGTTCGTACGGAGCGAATTTAAAATGCTGATTGGCGAGAAGACCGCCGAGAACCTGAAGATAGCAATAGGTTCGGTATTGCCGCTCCCTACGCCGCTTGAGGCCGTCATCAGGGGCCGCGATCTCATTACCAGTCTTCCACGCGAGTTAGTGGTAACCGATACGGACATACGCGAGGCCATCGCGCTCTCAATCGATAATCTCATTGAAGCCGTGCGGGAGGTCCTTGAAACGACGCCGCCAGAGATCGTATCCGACATCATGGGAAGGGGTTTGTATTTAGTGGGAGGCGGAGGGCTCATCAAGGGGCTCGCAGAACTTCTCGCTGAAAACCTCAAGATTCCCGTGCATTGTGCTGATGATCCGATGACGGCAGTTGCACGCGGCGCCGGCATTATTTTGGAAGACTTCAATCGTTATAAAAACGTGCTTATCGAGAATGAAGATGAACTACCGCTTCACTCGTAACGTCAAGGCGAAACGAAGGTCTGTGTGGTTTTGGCTCCCGATCTCTTTTGTCGGGGCGCTTGTTCTTTTTTATTTTTTCTATCCGGCGGCCCTCGGCAATCTTGTTTCGCGTGTCGCGTTTCCATTTTGGAACGGACGGCAGATTGTTAAAACCGCACTCCATGAGGCATTTTCTTTCTTTGCCGCGAAGCAAAGACTCTCAAACGAGG
Organism: uncultured Candidatus Saccharibacteria bacterium; assembly: GCA_964579985.1. Taxonomy (GTDB): domain Bacteria; phylum Patescibacteriota; class Minisyncoccia; order Phycocordibacterales; family UBA10002; genus UBA10002. The sequence continues at coordinate 5,801 of CAZOIN010000002.1, read as the reverse complement.
CCGCGGAGGCACGGGCGGAGCTTAATCGAGCCCGGGCACTCTTGCTTGACCGGGAGCTTCTGCTTGAGGAAAATCGAGCTCTTAGGGAACAGTTTGGCCGCACCACTGTGCACGTCGAGCGACGCCTTGGGATAATTTTGGTGATGCCTCCGCAATCGCTCTATGACACAGCGATCGTCGATATCGGGTCCCGTGACGGAGTGCGGGTCGGGGACCTTGCCCTTTCGGGCTCCGCGATTCTTGGGGTGGTGAGTAAGACATTTGTTCATACCTCTCTCGTCGAATTCTTTTCAACGGCGGGAAAAAAGACTGAGGTGAGAATACTCCATGAAGGTCGAGCCATTGCGGCGGAGGCCGAAGGAGAAGGCGGCGGAGAATTTAAGGTAACGCTTCCGAAGGAGACCAGCGTTTTGGTCGGCGATCAGGTCGTGATGCCGAGAGAGAGCCTGCTCATGTTCGCCGCGGTGGAAGCGATCGAAGGAGCCTCTACCGATTCTTTTCAGGCCATCCGTTTCAAAAACCCCGTTTCGATTCAGTCGCTTCGATTTTTGGAAATACAATCGACGGAGGTCAAAAACTAATGCTATGGAAGCGAAAACTAGACGTATGATGATACGGGTAAGTGCTGACCTCCTGCTTTTGATGGCAGCCTTCTTTTTGCCCTGGTGGGTCGTGCTTTTGTATGGTGTCGGGCTTTTTTTCGTGTTTGACCGTTTTTTCGAACTTTTCTTCGTTGCCTTCCTGATGGATCTCATATATGCCGTCCCGCTTCCGCGTTTCGGCAGATTTGAATTCGTACTCTCGTTAGGATCGGTGCTCCTGTATTTCATCCTTACCGTAATCAAGAGGAGAATGCGTATATAATATTTAAACTATGTTCAGTTTTATCACACGTTTTTTGTATAAGCTTCACAGCAGCCGGACCTCGGCGCATGAGATCGATCCAGACGAGATTTTCCTTGATTCAAGTAATCTGCCCCAATTTGACCGCAATCAATTCGAGGGTCGCCTTGAGCGCCCTATCGCCCGCCGCACGATCTTCATCATTGGTGGAGTATTCTGTCTCTTACTGCTCCTCGTGCTAGGAAAGACCTTCGCGCTTCAGATACAAGAGGGAGATCGGTATGCAAAACAGAGCGAGCAAAATCGTCTGCGTCACACGCTCATTTTTGGATCACGCGGCGTGTTCTATGATCGGAGGGGCACATTTCTCGCGTGGAATGTCATTGATGACGCCGAGTCTGAATTTTCAAAGCGCAAATATCTCGATCAAGCGGGCCTCTCCACTGTACTCGGATTTGTAAAATACCCGTCAAAGGACAAGTTCGGATTCTACTATAAAGTGGATTTTGAAGGACTTGATGGGGCGGAAAAATATTACAATGAATATGTTGCGCCGCAGCATGGGATCAAGATTATTGAAACCAATGCGCACGGAGATGTCCAGTCTGAGAGCGTGCTGCAGCAGCCTAAAGATGGAGCGGCGATTACGCTCTCGATTGACGCGCGGCTTCAGGAGCAGCTATACGGATTTATGGCTGATCTTGCAGAGGAGAAAGGTTTTCAGGGCGGGGCCGCAGTCATCATGGATGTGCAAACCGGCGAACTTCTCTCGCTGGTGAGCTTTCCCGAGTACAACTCGCAGATGCTCACCGATGGGAGCGACGCTGACGCGATACAAAAAGCGCTTGCAAACCCACAGACGCCCTTTCTCAATCGAGCGACGAGGGGACTCTATACGCCCGGCTCGATTATGAAGCCGTTCGTTGCGCTCGCCGCGCTTGAAGAGGGGGTGATCACGCCCGAAAAAGAAATCGTAAGCACCGGTTCCATTTCCGTGCCGAATCCGTTTGATCCAAGTAAGCCCAGCGTTTTCAAGGATTGGAAGGCGCATGGGGCGGTTGATATGCGAAGGGCGCTCGCGGTTTCCTCGGATGTGTATTTCTATGAAATCGGTGGGGGATTTGAGGGACAAACAGGCCTGGGTATCGCGAACATTGATAAATACATGCGCTTGTTTGGCTTTGGGGCAGAGCCGCCGGGAAATGATTTCTTCGGAGACGCCGGAGTTATTCCCACTCCGGAGTGGAAGCGCGCGAATTTTGACGGCGAAGCATGGAATCTCGGCAATACCTACCATACGGTTATCGGACAATACGGATTTCAGGTAACCCCGTTGCAGGTAGCCCGCGGAATTGCAGCCGTGGCGAACGGGGGGAGACTTTTGGAACCGCGTCTCATAAAAGAAGCCGACGTACCACCTTCATATAGCGTGATCCCGATAAAGACTTCCTCGTTCGATGTAGTGCGGGAAGGTATGTTTGACGCGGTCACAGCGGGCGGCACGGCAAGCGGACTTTGGCTTCCGGGGGTAAGCGTTGCGGCAAAGACCGGAACCGCGGAGCTCGGGGTCTCCAAAAAGCTGGTAAACTCATGGGTAGTAGGATTTTTTCCCTATGAACAGCCCCGATTTGCGTTTGCCGTTATTATGGAAAAAGGCCCGAGAGCAAACACGATAGGCGCGACCTTTGTGGCTCGAGAGCTTTTTGAATGGATGAGTGTGCATACGCCGGAATACCTGAAGCCCAGCTTATAGCTTTTAGCTGATAGCTTATAGGAAGAAAGATTTGGGTCCCTGTTTTTGACTTTCAGGCTATTTGCGGTAGGATATAGCAACTATTCTTAATGCCTGATAGCTAAAAGCTAAAAGCTATCAGTTCTTCTTTTATGGCCGACACGCGCGAATATCTCACTCAGGAAAAGTATAATGAGTTAGTCAAAGAGCTTGATCACCTTAAAACGGAAGGTCGCAAAAAAGTCGCTGAAAATCTTGAGTATGCCAAATCGCTCGGTGATCTTTCGGAAAATGCCGAGTATCAGGAGGCTCGGGAGACTCAGGCAAATATCGAAGATCGGATCATGAAGCTCGAGGCGATGCTCCAGTCGGCCGTCATCATGAAGATGCATCACACGGAAGCGGTGGACGTCGGTTCTACCGTTTCTCTCGCTCAAGTGGGCTCCAAAACAGAGGTAACGTACAAGATCGTCGGTTCGGAAGAAGCCGATCTTGCGCAAAAGAAACTGTCCATTAACTCGCCTCTCGGGCGCGCACTTCTCGGCAAGAAAAAAGGCGAGCAGCTTATGGCAAAAACACCGGGAGGAAATGTCAGTTATACGGTGGTTCACATTGAGTAAAAGAAGCGTTTAGCGTCCAGCGTTTAGCGTTTAGTAAAAATCGGTCACTAACCGCTAACCGCTAACCGCTAACCGCTATAAACAATGGCTTCTTTAGACGAAATCCGCGCCGTTCGGCTCGCTAAGCTCAAATTGCTTCAGGAAAAAGGAATCAACCCCTATCCTATTTCAACGCATATCAATGCGACACTAGTGGAAGCAGCCGAAAATTTTGAAAAGCTCTCAAAAAAGAAAAAGATCTTTTTGGCTGGACGCGTTATGGCGCTCCGCGGGCAGGGAGGACTCGTATTTGCCGATCTCTTTGACGGCACGGGAAAATTCCAAGCACTCCTCAAAAAGGATGAACTCAGGGGTGACCTCTTTACCCTATGGGAGGGTACAGTGGATATCGGCGATATAGTAGAAGTAAGCGGCACGCTGTTTCTCACGAAGCGAAACGAAAAAACACTTCAAGTCAAAAGTTGGCGTATGCTCGCGAAGAGCTTACGACCGCTTCCCGAGAAATGGCACGGGCTTACCGATATGGAAGAGCGGTTCCGCAGGCGCTACCTCGATCTTTTGATGAATGAGGAAGTGCGAAATCGTTTTCTACTTCGATCTCGAGTTGTGACCGTACTTCGAAAGCTACTTGACGCGGAAGGGTTTTTAGAAGTAGAGACATCCATGTTACAACCGCTTGCGGGAGGCGCGAACGCAGAACCTTTTAAAACGCACCACAACGCTCTCGATATTGATCTCTATCTGCGTATTGCGCCCGAACTCGACCTGAAGAAACTCCTTATCGGAGGTTTTCCCAAAGTATATGAAATAGGGAGGAGTTTCCGAAACGAAGGAATCGACGTCACGCACAACCCCGAGTTTACAACCGTTGAGTGGTATGAGGCGTATAGTGACGGGACGAAACAGCAGGCGTTCGTAGAAAAGGTGTTAAGAAGCATTGTGCGAGCGGTGCACGGAAAAGTTCCTGTCCCGTTTGACGCGAGTGAGCTTGATTTTGAGAAGCCATTCCAGCGAGCCACGTATTTTGAATTACTGCAACGCTACGCGCTTATTCCGCATCCGCAAAAAGCAACGCGCGATGAGCTTTTTCTAAAGGCAACGCAGCTTGGCGTAAAAACCGATCCGGCGGAGTCTGCTGAGAAGATTATGGACAGCATTTACAAACGAGTTGTGCGTCCGAAATTGATTCAGCCAACGTTTGTCATTGATTATCCAAAGAACTCTATTCCCTTGGCAAAGGGCAAAGAGGGTTCGCCTGAATTGGTCGACGCTTTTCAATTGGTAATCGGGGGGTTGGAACTTGTAAAAGCATTTTCGGAGCTCAATGACCCAGTTGACCAACACGAGCGCTTTTCCACGCAAGAGAAAAGTAGAAAAGCGGGGGACAGAGAAGCTCAACCAAATGACGAAACATTTATTGAAGCGCTCGAGTACGGCATGCCGCCAGCCGGCGGAGTGGGCGTTGGCATTGAGCGGCTCGTGATGCTTCTCTCAAACGTAAAGAACATCCGCGAAGTCATCTTTTTCCCGACGCTTAGGCCAAAAAGCAGCGATTAGCGCAAAGCGCCCACCCGACTGAATACTATCTTCAGTCATTCGGGCGGGTTTAGCGTTTAGAGAGAACAGCTGAGTACTAGTGCTCGGCCTCTTTTTTGTTGATTTTTCGGCCATTAAGAGTAGACTGCCACAAGTAAAGAAAGGAGGTCATTGTGACCACTAAACGAATATTTGATGTCGTTTTTTCGTTCCTCGCCGTCATTCTACTACTCCCGCTTTTTGCCGTCATAGCTTTGCTCATCAAGCTCACTTCAAAGGGGCCGGTACTATTTTGTCAGTGCCGCATCGGTCTCAATCAAAAAGAGTTCACAATTCTCAAATTTCGCACCATGCGTGACGGCACCGGACATCCGGGAGTTGACCTGACTTCAAAGGATGACCCGCGCATCACCGAGATTGGAGGGTTTCTGCGACAAAGCCGCCTTGATGAACTCCCCCAATTCTTTAACGTGCTTCAAGGAGACATGAGCATAGTTGGCCCACGACCGTATGAGATTACGTCGGCACGCCAGTTTAGTCTGCAAGTGCCGAGCTCCATGTGTCGCTATGTCGTGAAGCCGGGCATCACCGGCTTAGCGCAGGTACATGGCCGTAAGGGGAAGAAGCCAGAGGATTTGAAAAATGATCTTGACCACGACCTTGAGTACATCAGGAGGCAGTCTTTGGCTCTAGACCTCGTCATTTGCTTGAAGACAATTCCCGTAGTCTTGGCGGGCAAGGGCATATAAGTTCCGCACCATACATCTCGAAAGGCCGCGTACAACACACGGCCTTTTTGCTGTACACATCTTATCCACAGGTAACATGCTATGCTGTGGGAGAAAGTGTTATAGAATACAATCGAAGTGGGAAATAGTGGGCTAAAACAATTTCGAAGGAAATTGTTCGCCTGACCCGCCAAAGGCGGGTTTAGGGAAATTATGGGAAATCGCCAATCTTTAATCTCCCCGCAGAATTCCCCGCGAGCTTGCTGCGGGGATGAATGCGGAGAGAGGGGAAGAGGGTCGGGGAAACGGGAGTTTCCCCGTGGCGGAAAGCAGCGAGTCCGC
>CAZOIN010000001.1:0-5895 GCA_964579985.1 uncultured Candidatus Saccharibacteria bacterium | reverse complement strand
AGGGACCGCGCAATCGCTCGGAGTGAGTACCGTTTCTCCAGCAGTATGCCAATCTCTAGTCGCTCGGTACGCGACAAATCCTTTGCTTTTTTCATAGGGACACTCTACTACGAGTGTCCTAATTCATTACGGAATGCTTCAGTGAAAGCTATGCACATTGCACGCGGTAATCTGCGAACAGTCATTGCTCTTCCTACCCTAGGAATTGTGATAAAACTCCCTACACGACCGACACGGAACGATCTTTTCACCTTTATAAAAAATCATCTCAAAGGAGGCTTCGTGGGGATACGAGTTGTTCTTCAACAAAAATCTGAAGATATAGTTTATCCCCTAATAACGGCAGTTGTGGCCAATTGGCGAGAATATAGATTTTTTAGGAAGATGCGTTATCCAATCCTTCAACCGACTTACTTCTCCTTTTTTGGATTGTTCAATATCCAAAAGTATGGGAAGCCTCTGATAAAAAGAGAGGCGGGTGACAACATCTGGACAACACTATGGACCCTTACGGAGAATAAAACGGACGGGCAACTTATGTGCCAAGATATGCATCATCTCACAAATGGCGAGAACTTCAGCCTTGATGAAAAAGGCAAACTTCGGATTCTTGATTACAGTTCACTAAAAACTCAAGCAGTAATCCTAAAATTTGGGGGTCGTTTGCAGGATGACTTTCATTTTAAAGAATGACCGGACCTGGAAAAGGTTCGGTCATATTTCTTTAACCAGCTTCACAAACTGCGCTCCCCTATCATATTCATTCTTTCACCCCCACACCACTCTGTGCAGATTGGTGTGGGGGTGAACCATTTTCCAAACGAAGCGAGGGCGGAGGCTATTTATACAACTCGCTGTGTGTGCCGACGGCGGCAAGATAAAAGCCGTCTGGAACGCGCCTGTATGCAATACGAATATCTCCGGTGATGCTGATACTTCTGTACGCCGCGTACTTGCCCGATAACTTGTGGTTATTCAGCAGTGGGTCGAACTCATTGACCTGCAAAATCTCAACGCGCGCATCTGCTTCGTCCTTCACCTTGAGGGAAAGGCGCTTCCATTGTTTACGAAAACGCGCGGAGTGGTACAGCATGGACTAGGACTCCAAACTCTTCCGCAAATCTGCCACTGTGGCAAATGGTCCAGCAACCTTTCCCGCCTCCCACTCGCGCTCGGCTTCTGCGATGATTCGCTCCAAATGTTTGGTGGGTTTGTAGGACGCGGAAACGGAAAAAGAAATCTCTTTATCCCGTGCAAGCTGTCGTAAAAAAGCGTTGATAATAGTACCGAGAGGCATTCCCAACTCCTCGGCGGCTCTCTTGGCGCCGAGCTTTACCGACTTGTCGGTTTTTATGTTGATGATGGTTTTTACATCCATATACCGAAGTATATACTATGGTATATTTCTGTCAATTGCTATAACTTTTTAACCAATTCAACGAACTGATTGCCGCGATCATATTCATTTTTAAACCAGCGGCCAAAAGAGGCGAAAGCGGGAGAGAAGAGAATGATGTCGCCTTTTTTCCCGAGCTTCATCGCCTCTTCCACACATTCTTGGAGAGTGTTCTTCTCTTTTTTCATAATTCCTAATTCATAATTCATAATTCGCTCTTTGATTCTGTCCGTTCCTGTCTCTTTCAGCATCACAATCGCCTTGCAGTGTCTCGGAATCTCCTCCACCAGTTTGCTCATATCGAGCCCTTTGTCCGTGCCTCCCATGATGAGAACGATATTTCGTTCAGCGTTTAGCGCTTTTGGATTTTGAATTTGTTTCGGATTTCGCCTGCCCGCCGAAGCCGCTGCGGCGCAGGCGGGGATTTCGGATTTCGGATTTAAGGCACGTAGTGCCGCCAGAGTCGCATCTGGAGTGGTCGCGTTATTATCATTGTAAATCTTCACCCCTCGAATCGTGCGAAGATATTCGAGTCGGCCGGGAACCCCATTAAATGATTCAACCGCTTTTTTTATTATGGCTGAAGAAATGCCGATTTCTTCAGCGACTTTTACAGCACAGGCAACGTTTTCGCGATTGTGCTCGCCGAGAAGTTTTACCTTCCACGAATCCGGCACATCGCTTTGTCTCGCCACAATAATCTTTGACGGTGCATCTTTTACAAGAGCCAACACTCCTTCCCGCACCACAAGCGTCTCAGCTGACTTTTGATATTTAAAAATGTTGGCTTTATCGGCAAAATACGCTTCGCGGTCGCCTTTGTAATAATTCAAATGATCATCAAGGAATGTGGTAAATACTGAAACATGTGGACTAACCTTTGCTTCGCCAAAACCTTGCAGCTGCCACGAATCGAGTTCGGCCACAATCACGTCATCCGGCCTCACCTCTTCAAGAAGCGGTAGGGTCGCAGTGTCTTTAACATTACCCGCCAAGAACGCCCGCCGTTTTGCCGTTTTCAAGATATGATAAATGAGATGAGTTACTGTGGATTTTCCTCTCGTGCCAGTAACCCCGATAAAGACAACCCCTTTCGGCATAAGTTTAAAAAAAAGCGAAGCGTCCATCTCAATTGGAATACCGTTCTTCTTTGCTTCCGCAATATAGGAAGAATCAAGCGGCACTCCAGCGGCCTTCAGAATAAAATCACGGCCTCGAAAATCCGTGAGCCGGTGCTCGCCAAGGTGATAGGTGATGTTTGTAAAATGCGTAAGACGATCCAGTGACGGCTCGAGTTCTTTCTCGCTTTTAAGATCGGTCACGATAAGTTCGGTGCCGTTTTCTGCTAAAAAAATCGCATCCCCAACCCCGCGCCCCAATAGGCCGAGTCCCATGAGAGTAACCTTCTTTCCTTTGAAATAAGTCTTGTAGTCCGACATATCGCACATACTAGCGTAATGGAGACAAAACAAAAAGAGGTCCGGGAGTGCCAAACCTCTTCGAAGACTTCTAACAATCGCGCCAACTATAAGATGGTGGCTGTGGTGACTGTCGGCGCAACGCCGTGAGGATATCGTCTGCAATACTTATCCACCTGCCGCTTACCAAAATCTCGTTCTTCCTCCGGAGTGAAGATCGGAAAAGCTAAGTCAGATTTGACGGCTACTGGTGGAATGGGTGCTGAAAACGTGCCGCGTCTTCGTTGTTGTTCTTGTGCCGCCTCGAAAGAGTCCTTGTAGCCCCACAGCAAAAGCGAAGGAGCATAGACGACTTGTGTGCCGAGACGTGGCCACCCCGCGCAACCAGTCACAAAAGCGGGGTACCCATCCTGACAACGAATCTTCACCACATTCGAGTACGCGCGCTCAATTGTCGTGTTGAGCCTCGAACAGTAAATTGTCACATAGTGCCCTTTTTTACGACTCACTATGCCGAACTCTACTTCGTACAATATATCTTTTACCTTGATTTGCGGTTGCTGCGGCTGTGACTCTTGCGGTTGCTGGCTCATATTTTTTTGTGGATTCCGTTTTGACTGCCACCAAAAGCCGATGATACATACACATGCATACGGCATAGCTAAAGAGAACTTTAACTGGATAAAGGTTAACACGAAACAAGCCTTTCGTCAAAGGTTCTTTCTCCGACGTTCTTTCTCTCTTTTGGGCGAGGAGGGACTTGAACCCTCACGACCTTGCGGCCACAGCGCCCTGAACGCTGCGTGTCTGCCAATTTCACCACTCGCCCATTTTGAAATTCAGTGCGCGCGGATGGGATCGAACCATCGACCTCTGTCTTATCAGGACAGCGTTCTACCACTGAACTACACGCGCGAGAAAGGGACTATAGCAAAAAAACATGGCGGAATCAAACAAAAGACGCTGGTGCGAAATGGAAGGAAACAAAAAGGCACCGGCGGTACAAACCAACCGGTGCCTGCGATATTTTCCCCTCCTCCCTACTTTCTCCGGGAGAAGACTTTTCGGAGCTCCCCTACCGAAACCATAGTGGGGGTCGGGACTGTCCTCCCGATGTGTTCGTCCTCCGGCATCGGCCGAGAAAGGCCGATGGGGACGGAGAACCTGACGGCTCGTGTAAACACAAGCGGGACAATCCTGCCGATACTTTCATCGGCAGGAGGCGCGAAATGGGTATTCATTTTTCTCCTTCTGAAAAGAATTTTCATCACAACGTCTGACCTTTCGGCGACGCGGGATCTTTCCCTATGCGATAGATTTATTCTAAAAGAAGAATAGCATACAAAGACAGTTCTGTCAATATATGCGGCTAATCTGCAAAAAACCGCCCAAGTTGGGCGGTTTTTTGCAGATTTTTTTCTTCTTCCTTTCTACCTGCTACTCCGCCAGCTGGCGGACTATTTTCTACTTACTTCTCTAGCTACTATTCTCTATTCTGTTCCGTTCGCACGGCTCGCCCTTCTTACGAACAGCGGCCTTTTACTAAGTCTTCCCTTAGTGCCAGTCCGTTTAAGGTATCGGACAAACCTGTTATGTACGCAATTGCGGTACACAACAATCGACTCGTTCACCTCTTTAACCGAAGTCAAAGAGAGATTGATTTTGAAATGTTCCACGAGCAGCTTCCGCTACCCGTGCCTTGTTCATGTTTCTTCCTCGACTTTCGTGAGGCATGGACTATATCTTCATCCTGTGAGATTTCTCACAGGAGCCAACGTTTTATAATGAGACGCAGGTTTTGCGTGCCCACTATCTTCATCCGCCACATTGGCGGAATCCAGTCTCTACGGGACTAAGAGAGTCGCTTATTCAACCGAGCTTATATGACATGGATGGAATCACCAGTGATTGCAACAGCGTCTTGAAGCGTATTCGTGATTCGCTTTTCCAGATAGCTAATCGGTACTTTCCGTGATTCTTTTCAAGAACACTTTCAATTCCGTACAGTTCTTTTATAGAACTGGACAAAAATAGATTCTCTTTAAAAGAAAAGGACTGACTGTTGATGTGATACCCACACAACTTACCCTTTTTCATTACGGCGTTACCATCATCCATAAACCAAATCGCCAAAACAAACGGATCTTTTAGAAATTCTCGAATTTCTTCAGGAACGATTTTCTGCCTGTTTGAGTAGAACAACTTCCTCAATTCTGTTAACTCACGATGGCTGATTGTCCGTATCGTTAAAGAATTATTCCTTTCATAGAATCGAGGTTCTGAAAGAATATAGTTCTTTAGAATTTTAGACTTCTAAAGAAGATATTCCTTTTGTTCAATACAGTGATTAATGGACAACCGATAATTCGTCTTTGACCAATTTACCAGTAGACATCCGTCTCCTAAAATACTGCCGATAACCATGGCTTTCTGCACTTTAGTAAACGGGACGGTTTTCAACTCTCTGATTTCAGTCGAATAAGTGACTCTCTTAGTTTCCCTCGGTATTACCTTCATGCCTTTAATTATATCAATTAAAGAGGAGGGTTCCACCGATTTCAGTTGGGTTTTTCTGTCAAGTCGCCTTGACAGGTCGCAATAACTATTCTATAGCTTGACGACTTAGCCCCTGTCACCGAATTTACCTTAGGCCCGCATAAAGCGAGATTTCGGGTACCCCCGGCTCCCCTGACCTGACGGGCGGATTGCGATAACAACTTGTTTCGCGTTCCCTTCCAGTAATTCATACTGGAACCATACCGCTTCCCATCATTTCACGGCTTTGGACGTAGCGAGCGGATTTCCCGCACTACGCGAGTCCAAAGATTTACGAATTTTGTTTTTTCTGGAGTAAGCTCCAGAACACATAGACGACAACAATTACTAACGCGACTCCATACCAATTATAGGTATATGCAGTCGGGCTAGGACTACGCGCTATTACTGTTTCGATAAAGAACATCCTTGACAGATATCCGATAACGAGTGAGATAATAACTTTAAGTTTTGTTGGTTGAAAATTCATATTTCTTCGGTTTTGTCCTTCCCATACGCGCTTAATTGTAACATTAAGTTGACGCA